>DATEUS010000314.1:0-2664 GCA_035282985.1 Candidatus Acidiferrales bacterium | reverse complement strand
CAGCTCCCGGCGCGCGCTTTGCGAAATCATCGAACCGCGGGCGCAGGAGTGGGCCGCGATGCTGCGCGAGGCGCTGGAGCGGAGCGAGGACGGCCAGATGCCGGCGGCGGGCGTGGTGCTCACGGGCGGAGCGGCGCAACTAGACGGGCTGATCGAATTCGCCTCCCAGGCGCTGCAGGCGCCGGTGCGCCTGGGTTTGCCCAGGGGACTCAACGGCGCCAGCGCCACGTTGGGCAATCCGGCTTCGGCCACGGCGGTGGGCCTGCTGCTGCACGCCCACCGGTTGAATCAAGCGCGTCGGCGGCAGAACGGGAGTGTGTTTCATCGGTTGCGTAATCTTCTTGGAGGCAAGGGCTGGGCAGCATAGGCCAGAACAAAACCATCGGGAGGGAGGAAGAATGACCGCACGCAAAAACGGGAACGGCAGCGCACGGGTGCAATTCAGCGAGGAAGCCAACGTGGCCCGCATCAAGGTGATCGGCGTCGGCGGGGGCGGCGGCAACGCCGTCAATCGTATGATTGCCGCCAGGGTGCGCGCGGTGGAGTTTCTCGCCGCCAACACCGACTTGCAGGCGCTCAAGCAGTCGAAGGCCGCGCTCAAGCTGCAACTGGGGGCGAAGCTCACCAAGGGACTGGGTGCGGGCGCCAACCCGGAAGTCGGCCGGCGGGCGGCTCTGGAAGATACCGACAAGCTGGTGGAGGCGCTGGAAGGCGCCGACATGGTGTTCATCACCGCCGGGCTGGGCGGCGGCACCGGCACGGGCGCGGCGCCTATCATCGCCAGTCTGGCCTCGGAGCTGGGGGCGCTGACGGTGGCAGTGGTGACCAAGCCGTTCGCCTTTGAGGGCAGGCGCCGGATGCTCCAGGCCGAGCAAGGCTTGGCGGAGCTGATCAGCTGCGTCGACACGCTCATTTGTATCCCCAACCAGAAGCTGCTGGAAACCGTTCCGGCCGGCACCAGCTTTTTTGAAGCCTTCCGCATCGCCGACGACATCCTGCGCCAGGGCGTGCAGGGCATCACCGACATCATCGCCATCCCCGGCGTGATCAACCGCGACTTCGCCGACGTCACCACCATCATGAAAGGCCAGGGCTACGCGGTGATGGGCACGGCGATGGCCAGCGGCGAGAACCGCGCCGTCGAAGCCGCGCAGCGCGCTGTCTCCAGCCCGCTGCTGGAGGAAGGCTCGATCGAAGGCGCCCGCGGCGTGCTCATCAACATCACCGGCTCCTCCAGCCTCACCTTGCACGAAGTGCAGGAGGCCTCGGCGCTGGTGCAGAAGGTGGCGCACGAGGACGCCAACATCATCTTCGGCGCCGTGTACGACCAGTCCGCCAAAGACGAGGTCAAGATCACCGTCATTGCCACCGGCTTCAAGGACGCCCAGCAGCGGGCGGGGGCGCGGTCGATGGCTGTCGCTGTCGATCGGACCCAGACGATGATGGAGCGCGTCCCGCCGGTGATCACGCGCCCGCCGGTCGTGCGCCCGGCGGGGAAGGTCAACGGCGGCGCCGACGCCAGTCTGCGGCTGGTGTCCACCGACCGCAACGACCTCGACGTCCCGGCCTTCGTGCGCAAACGGCTGGCGGCCGACCGCTAGTAGCGACCGTGGCTGCGCTGACTCTGCCCCGGAGCCTTTTCCAGGCCCTGCTGACAGAAGCGCGGCGCAGCCTCCCCAACGAATGCTGCGGCTTGCTGGGCGGGCACGGGCGCACGGTTACGCGGCTCTTTCCCGCCCTCAACGCGCTGCGCTCGCCCGTGGCTTACGAAGTTCGTCCGCGGGAGCTCTTTGAGATCTTCCGTCGTTTGCGGGCGGAGCAGCTCGAGCTGGTCGGCATCTACCATTCGCATCCCACCGGTGACAATGCCCCTTCGGCCCGCGACCGCGAGCGCGCCTACTATCCCGAGGCCGCTTATGTGATCGTCTCACCGCGCGCCGAAGCGACGCAGCCGGTGCGCGCCTTCCTGCTGACGGAGAGTGAGGTGAACGAGTTGCCGGTGGACGTGGTGGACTAAGCGGCGGCGACTTCGCGGTAGACCTCGAGCACGCGCCGCACCGACGCCTCCCAGGAAAAGCGCTTCACCTGCTGGTAGCCGCGCTCGATCAACTGCCGGCGCAGCGCGTCGTCGAGCAGCACCTGCTTGATGCCGCGGCTGATGTCGAAAACTTTTTCAGGATTGACGAACTGCGCCGCCTCGCCCAGCACTTCCGGCAGCGAGGAGACGTTCGAGGTCACCACCGGCGCCCCCATCGCCATCGCCTCCAGCGGCGGCAGCCCGAAGCCTTCATAGAGCGACGGAAAAACAAAAGCCGCCGCCCGCGTGTAGAAAACGCTCAGCACCTGCGGGGCGACGAATCCCAGGAAGCGCACGTCCTGCTGGGTGCGGCTCTGCACCACCGCCCGGCGCAACTGCGGGTGGCGCGACAGCTCGTCGCCGATGATGATCAGTTTCAGCTCGGCGTAGAGCGGGTGGTCGCGCAACTCGTCTTTCACCAGCGCAAAAGCCTCGATCAGCCGCGGGAGGTTCTTGTGCGGCTTGACGTTGCCGGCGTAGAGCAGATAGGGCGTCTGCACCGAATAGCGGGTCAGGGTGCGCTCAATCTCCTCGGCGGTGGGCGGCTGCGCCAGGCGCGCGTCCAGGGCGTTATACACAACCACAAT
>DATEUS010000313.1:0-2289 GCA_035282985.1 Candidatus Acidiferrales bacterium | reverse complement strand
CGCAGGCTTTTGAGCGCGCCGGCCTGACAGTCCCGGCGGTGAAGGAGGTGTTGGCGCGAGTGGGGGTCGAGCCCAAGCGGGCGCAGAAGATCATTCACATCCTGCTGCGGGAAGGGGTGCTGGTGAAGGTGAGTGAGGAGCTGCTGTTCCACCGGGCGGCGCTGGAGCGCCTGCCTGAACTGCTGCGCGACTACAAGCGGCGCAAGGGCGAGAAGCTGTCGGTGCCCGAGTTCAAAGAGCTGACCGGGGTGACGCGCAAATACGCCATTCCCCTGTTGGAGTACCTCGACCGCCAGCGGGTCACCCGCCGGGCGGGCGACCAGCGACTGATCCTGGTGTAAGCCGCCGCGACGCCCGTCTCGCTTTATTTGATTGACGCGCTTCGGCTCCCGCCCCTAGAATGCTGCTGAGGAGAAAAATAGTGCCCCGACTTGGATTCTGGGAAATCCTGATCATCGCCTTCATCATCCTGCTGCTCTTCGGTGCCAACCGCATTCCGGAGATGATGCGGGGACTGGCGCGCGGCCTGCGCGGCTTCAAAGAAGAGATGAAGAGCGACGACAAGCCGGCCGAAGCCCAGCCGCAAGGAAAGCCGAAGGCGAACTGAGCCTGGACCGGCGCAACCCCTAGCCGGCCTCCCACTCTCGCACTAGGCGATCCACCAGCGCCACCGGCAAGCCCATCACATTGAAGTAGCATCCCTCCAGGCGCGTCACGAAGCGCCCGGCGCGTCCCTGGATGGCGTAGGCGCCGGCTTTGTCGAGCGGCTCGCCGCTGGCCACGTAGTCTTCGATTTCCTGCCGAGTCAGCGGGCGGAAAAAAACGCGAGTGGTTTCGTGGGCGACGGCGCGCCGCGAACCGCCCGGCGCCAACAGGGCGACGCCGGTGATGACCTGATGCTCGCGCCCGGAGAGTTTTTCCAGCATCGCCGCTGCTTCCTTGGGGGAGCGGGGTTTTCCCAGCACGGTTCCCTCGGCCACCACGACCGTGTCGGCGCCCAGCACCACCACGTCCTCCTCCGGCGCAAACCGTTGCGCGACCTCCTCCGCTTTCAGTTGAGCCAGGCGCTCGGCGTGGGCGATGGGGTCGGCATCGGGGTGGTTGTCCTCGTCGATGCGGCTGGGGACGACTTCGAAGGTGAAGCCAGCGTTGCGCAGTAATTCCTGCCGGCGGGGCGAGCTGGAAGCCAGGACGAGTCGGCTCATGGAAGCGCTCATTATACGTCGAGTCGGGCAGTGAAATTTCCGGCGTGTGCTAGAATCAGCCTTTCGTCCAGGGAGTGAGAATCCGATGAAGATCACGCGCAAGGACGTGGAGTACGTGGCGGCGCTGGCGCATCTGGAGCTGACCGCGCCTGAGGTCGAGCGGATGCAGCAGCAGCTCGACTCCATCCTGGGCTACGTCGACAAGCTCAACGAGCTCGACACCACCGACGTCGAGCCGATGGCGCAAGTGTTGACGGAAACGCGGCCTGACGTGGCCCTGCGCGCCGACGCCACTCGTATTGGGCTCGCGCGGCCTGAAGCTCTGGCGGCGGCGCCGGATGCCGACGAGACTTTTGTGAGAGTGCCCAAGGTCATCGAGCGGTAGAGGGCAAGAAGGGAATTCACCGCAGAGACCTGCCTGCGGCAGGCAGGCGCAGAGGGAGCAAAGAAACGGAGGCAAAGGAGGCAGAGGAGGCAGAGGAAGGCAGAGCGCGAAATGGAACTGACTGAGCTGACTATCGCCGGTGTGCAGGAGCAGTTGCGAAGCCGTGCCGTCTCCGCGCGGGAACTGGCGGAGAAGCACCTGGAGCGCATCGGCGAGCGCGACTCGCATTTGCGCGCCTTCCTGGCGTTGACGCCCGAGCGAGCCTTTGCTCAAGCCGAAGCCATTGACCGGCGAATCGCCAAGGGCGAAGCCTTGCCGCCCCTGGCTGGCGTGCCCATGGCCATCAAAGACGTCATCATCACCCGCGGGGCGCCCACGACCGCCGGCTCACGCATTCTGGAAAACTACCGCCCGCCCTATGACGCTACTGCCGTCGCGCGCCTGGAAGCGGCCGGAGCGATCTTTCTGGGCAAGACCAACTGCGACGAGTTCGCCATGGGTTCCTCGACCGAGAATTCCGGCTACTTTCCCACCTGCAACCCGCACGACCCCGAGCGCGTCCCCGGCGGCTCAAGCGGCGGCTCGGCGGCAGCGGTGGCCGATGGGCTCGCGGTGGCGGCGCTGGGCTCCGACACCGGCGGCTCCATCCGTCAGCCGGCGAGCTTCTGCGGGGTCGTCGGACTGATGGGCACCTACGGG
>DATEUS010000312.1:0-6255 GCA_035282985.1 Candidatus Acidiferrales bacterium | reverse complement strand
GCATGGAGGGCGGGGGTGGCGTAGTAAAGAATGCGGGCGCCGCCCGCCACGGCGGGCAGCTCCAGACTGCTCTGCACCTGGAAAAACTTCTTCAGGCTGCTCTCGAAGCAGGCGCGGTTGTAGTCGTCGTAGGTGTCGTCTTTGTTGAGCAGGAGCTGCTGGACCATGGGGTCTTCTTTGCCGACGAACTCGATTACCAGCGAAGTCCCCAAGCTGCCCAGCCAGGCCAGGAAAGATTCGACCGGGACATTGGCGCTGATGGCTATGTGGTGCACCAAGGCCAGGCAGAGGGTCAGGTCGGGCCGGCCCCGCGCCGGCAGCGCACGACGCTCGAGGCCCCGCCAACCCTGGTCGGGCGACGGGTTGGCCAGGTTGACAACCAGCGGAAGAATGTTCCGTGGCTTACCTTTCTTCTTGAGGCTGCGATAGAGCAGGTCGACCGAGACGGGGTCAGCGTCCATGGCCACCACGCTGTCGGCGTGCTCGGCGGCCAGACGGCTAAAGCGGCCGACGTTGCAGCCCAAGTCCCAGACTAGGCGGCGCCGCTCGGCGACCACTGCCCGGCGGACGAACTCTTCCTTCTGCTGGGTGGCGGCGTCGCTGTAGCTGCAAGTGCGAGCGTAGTCGGCCCAGACCGACTTCTCGTCGTGGGGGCGCAGTCGGCGGAGCAGGCGACGCAACCCGCGCACGTTGGCGGCAACAGCGTCCTTGGAAAAGCCGGCGCTGCGGATCTGGCGGCGCACGCTTGTGCGGGCCGCCGCCATGCGCTTTTGCAGCCAGGCGTGCAAGGCGACGTGGGTGAAGACGCCGGGGCGGACGAGATCGCGGGCGCTCAGTAAGCGGGAGAAAGCGATCGGGTCCAGTCCTTCCAGCTCGCTGCGCAGCCAGCTCTGAAACGGTACTTGCTTGTAGGCAGAGAGCATAAGCGGGTAGAGGAACATCTTGCAGAACTGGTTGTAGCCGGCCCAGGGCTCGCCGGGCCGAACGCGAGTGAAGGAGAGGACGTCGATGAAGATGGGATCGCGGCCGATGAACTGGACGTTGAACGGGGTGGCGTCCTTGAGGATGAAGTCGTGGGGGAGGCAGCGCTCGAGCAGGTCGAGGTGCAGCAGGGCGGCGTCCTTGAGCATTTCGAACGACCACTCGTAGGGGTAAGAGACGAAGGGGACGCGCTCGTGCTCGACGACCTCGGCGTCGGCGGCGAGGCCCTCGGGGAAAAGCCCGGGCTCGGCTGCCGCCGGTCGGGTCGGGATCAGGAGTCGGTGGCGTTGCAGCTCGGCGAAAAGGGGCGAGCCGGCGAAAGCGCGCCAATCGTCCAGAGAATGGCGGGTGATGGCGCGGAAGACGCGTCCACTGCGGGTAAAGATGAACCCGCCGGGATCGCGGAAAGAACCGGCCTCGCCCTGGGCACTATCCATGTATGGCTCCGAGTCCGACTCGCAAGAGGAGCCTACACCTGAGTGGTGGAGGTTCTCAATCGGGGAATTGGTCGGCGGAACGAACGGGGAAGTCGTGGCGGAGGACGCCAAGACGTCGGCGCTACTGGCTGTCGTCGTCCTTGCCGAAACCGAAGAGCTTGAGAATCTTCTCGCGGAAGAGCCGGAAGAAGACAAAGAGGCCCGCCACCCCTCCGAGGAGCAACTGCAAGAGCATGCTGCCCGCGCCCGGGTCGACGTAGGCGTGAGCCGGGGTGGGCGCCGCTAGTACGGCTGCCAGCGCAAGCAAGAGGGTGATGACGATTCTCATCACTTCATTCCCAGCTCCTTTTCAGTCCAGGCACTATAGCACAATCCGTCCACGGCAGACCCAGGTACCACGCACGACAGCACTACCCGGCTCGCCACAGCGGCCGGGTCAGGCAGGTGGGTCCGCCGCCGCCGTTGATGCCGATGTCTGAGCCGGGGACAGTCATCACCTCGAAGCCAGCCTGGCGCAAGTGCTTAACGGTCTGCGGGTTTTCTTCAAAGGCCAGCAGCGCGCCCTCACCGAGCGCGAGTACGTTGCAGGCCAGCGTGTCCCGCTCCGATGGGTCAATTTCAATTAGCGTGAAGCCACGTTCACGCAGCAGTTCAACGGTCGAAACAGAAAGCCAAGCCAAGTCAACCAGCGCGGTCTGGGAATCCAGAAGACTGAGGAGAGACATCAGATGAAGGCAGGATTCCGGCCCGGCCCCGTGGGGGAGAGGAGCGACGATGACCTGAATCCCCTTGGGCCTCAGCAGGGCTCGGAGTTGTTCAATGCCGGCCGCATCGGTGCGATAGCCGTGACCGACCAGCAACGTGGAGGGGTCGAGCCAGACCATGTCCCCGGCTTCGGCCGTGCCGGGCACCTCGATCTCACCTAGGATGGGAATGCCGAGGGATGCGTAGAAGGCGCGGTGGCGAGGCGGCTCGCCGCTCCGGCAGGACTTGCCCATGCGCAGGCAAATCGCGCCGTAGTCAGTGACGAGTGACGGGTCGTGAACATAGACCGCGTCGAGGGAGTAGCTGTCGTGGCCGGGAAACGAGAGCACCTCGGCGCCAAAGGACTCAAGCAGGCGACGCAGGCGGTCATGCTGTTTCTGCGCGGTGCTCGGGCTGGGCTCGTGCTGATAGCCCACTGCTTGCCACTGATTGGCGCGGGCGGGGTCAGCCCATCCGGCGGTCTGCGGCGGACAGAGGGCAACGCGGCGCAACCGGGCCACCATGGAGTGCCCGCCGAAGCGGCCTGGTAGCGTCTTGGGATTCGCCAAGGGCTCCCCGCTTACCGCCATTGCATGGTCTCCAGGTAGCGGCGGAGGTGGCTGGTGGTGCGAAACTTCTTAAGGATGAGGGAGCGCTTGAGCCCGCAGCAGAGGGCCTTGGCCTCGCGCGGCAATCGGGTGTAGTGGCGGGCGCCTCCCACCGCTTCGTGGAAAATCTTCACCATGTCCACTACGTCGTCCTGGATATTCTCCCGCTTCGGCATCTCCCAACGGAACATGTCCACCAGCTTGAGGTTGAAGCCCAGGCCGTAGCGGCGAACGATGACGTTGTCGGTGTGCAGGTCCCCGTGATACTCGCGCAGTTGATGGATGCACTCGATGCCGGCGGCCAGCGCATAGAGCAGGTGGAGGGCCTGGAAGACGCTCAGGCGCTGGCCCGGCTGGCGGGCGAGCACCTCACCCTCCCAGCCGGTCCCCAGGCGGGCGACCACCTCGTATTTCCTCGCCAGGGTTCTTCCCGGGGCGACGCTGAACGTGTCGAGGTGGAGGCGTTTTTCCGGCTTCTTCCCCATTGCGTCAGCCACCGGCCGCCAAACGCGGTCGTGGCAGCTCCGATTGTACCGGAATCGCTGGCGAGTGGCGGGTGTTCCGAGACCGTACCCCTGCGGAGCCCGCGCGTCCCAGCTAGCCCCGTTGCTTCCCCTCTCGGCGCGGAAAACAGCCGTTCGCTGATGAGGGATTGACGGTAATTGATGTTGTCTGAGAAAATATGCGACTCGATTGGTCCTAATTGGCGTATCCAACTGGGGAGCAAGCTAGTTAGGGCAAGCAGCGACGAAATACCGGAACCCCTTGACAAGAGGGTGGCCAACCCGTAGGATATAAACAGGACTGAAAAGGTCCTATATAGAACACGGGGAGAGTCATGCTCAGATTGTCGAAAAAGGCTGACTACGGGCTGATGGCGGTGAACCACCTTGCCCGGCATTACGGCGAAGGGTCCGCCAGCGCCAAGGACATCGCGCAGGCCTACGGGATTCCGGCTGGGCTGATGGCCAAGGTCCTGCAACGGCTGGCGCGCACGGGGCTGCTGAGATCGCAGCAGGGCCCGACCGGAGGCTACACGCTGAGCCGGCCGCCTGAGTTCATCTCGGCTCTGGACGTCATCAGCGCCATCGACGGGCCGGTGATGATCACCTCCTGCAGCACGCACCGGGGCGAGTGCTTCCAGACCCCGCTGTGCACGGTGAAGGAGCCCCTGCACCGGGTGAACGAGCGCATCGTGAGCGCGCTCAGCTCGCTGAGCGTGGCGCAGATGAAGGCCTAGGGCCGCGCCCGGCGGCGCCTTGTGGCCGCTTGCAGCAGTGAGAAGATGAGATTGAAAGCGAGAGAGTTTCTGAGGAGCGAACGGTAATGGCACTCAAACTACCGATCTACATGGACAATCACGCCACCACCCCGGTGGACCCGCGGGTGGTCGAGGCCATGCTGCCCTACTTCACCGGCCAGTTTGGCAACGCCGCCAGCCGCAACCACAGCTTCGGTTGGGAGGCGGAGAAGGCGGTGGAAAACGCGCGCGAGCAGATTGCCAAGCTCATTAACGCCATCCCGCGGGAGATCATCTTCACCTCCGGGGCCACCGAGTCCGACAACCTGGCCCTCAGGGGTGTGGCGGAGATGTACCGCGAGAAGGGCAACCACATCATCACCATGGTGATCGAGCACAAGGCGGTGCTGGATCCCTGCAAGCGCCTGGAGAAGTACGGCTACCAAGTCACCTACTTGCCGGTGAGCAAGGAAGGCCTGATCAACCTCGACGAGCTGCGCGCCGCCATCACCGATAAGACCATCCTCATCTCCATCATGTACGCCAATAACGAAATCGGTGTGCTGCAGCCCATCGAAGAGATCGGCCGGATTGCCAAAGAGCACAAGGTGCTCTTCCACACCGACGCCACCCAGGCAGTGGGCAAGATTCCTTTCGACACGCAGAAGATGAACGTCGACCTGGCCTCGCTCTCCGCCCACAAGATGTACGGCCCCAAGGGCGTGGGCGCCCTCTACGTCCGCCGGCGCAACCCGCGGGTGCAGTTGGCGCCCATCCTCGACGGCGGCGGCCACGAGCGCGGCATGCGCTCCGGCACCCTGAACGTCCCCGGCATCGTCGGCTTCGGCAAGGCCTGCGCGATCGCCGGCGAGGAGATGGCGACCGAAAGCGTGCGCCTGCGCGGGCTGCGTGACCGCTTGAAGGAGAAGATCTTCAGCAAGCTCGACGAGGTCTACATTAACGGCTCCTGGGAGCACCGGCTGCCGCACAATCTCAACGTCAGTTTCGCCTTCGTCGAGGGTGAGTCGCTGCTGATGGGCATCAGCGACGTGGCCGTCAGCTCCGGCTCGGCTTGCACCTCAGCCACGCTCGAGCCCAGCTATGTGCTCAAGGCCCTGGGGGTGGGCGAAGACCTGGCCCACACCTCCATCCGCTTCGGGCTGGGCCGCTTCAACACCGAAGAGGAGGTGGACTACGTGGCTGAGCGGCTGGCGGAGACGGTGACTCGCCTGCGCGAGCTGTCGCCGCTCTACGAGATGGCCAAGGAAGGCGTGGACCTGAGCGCGATGCAGTGGAAGGTGGACTAGGGTTTCAAGTACCGGACAGTAATTCGGGGGGAAGGAGAAGAGAATCGATGGCATACAGCGACAAGGTGCTGGATCACTACAAGAACCCGCGCAACGTCGGCAGCCTGCCCAAGGACGACCCCAGTGTGGGCACCGGCCTGGTGGGGGCGCCCGAGTGCGGCGACGTAATGAAGCTGCAGATGAAGATCAACCCGACGACCGAGGTCATTGAGGATGCTAAGTTCAAGACCTTCGGCTGCGGGTCGGCCATCGCCAGCTCGTCGCTGGCCACCGAATGGGTGAAGGGGCGGACGGTCGAGGAAGCCTTGAAGATCAAAAACACCGAGATCGTCAAGGAACTCAACCTGCCCCCGGTGAAGATTCACTGTTCGGTGCTGGCCGAGGACGCCATCAAGGCGGCCATCGCCGACTTCCGCAAGAAGCGGGGGACGGGCGACGGCCACAGCGGTTGAGGACGGAAGGGCCGGGCGGCGGCGAAGCGCAGGCGGCGACGGGCCGGCGAAGTGAGGGATCAACAAGATGAGTGAGCCTGCCATCCAGCTAAGCGAGCGCGCCATCCGGCGCGTGCAGCAACTGATTGGAGCGGAGAGGATTTCGCCCAACGCCGGCTTGCGCCTGGCGGTGCAGGGCGGCGGCTGCTCCGGGTTAACCTACGCCGTGCGCTTCGACACCCAACCCGCCGCGCGCGACAAAGTGTTCGAGTTCGAAGGTGGGGTGCGGGTGTTTGTCGACCCCAAGAGCCTCATCTATCTGGCCGGGACGCGTCTCGACTACAAGGAGGACCTGATGCAGCAAGGGTTCGTGTTTGAGAACCCCAAGGCCCAGAAGGGGTGCGGCTGCGGCGCCTCCTTCACGGCGTAGGAGAGTTTCGGGGGACACAGGAGAACCATCGGAGGAACCGGCGGGCAGAATTAGCAGCGCAGGGCGCCAAGGCGGGG
>DATEUS010000311.1:0-9252 GCA_035282985.1 Candidatus Acidiferrales bacterium | reverse complement strand
CGGAGCCTGTCCCGAGCGCAGCCGAGGGGCACCCGCCACTCCCGACGAGGAACACGGTCCCGCTAGTCGCGGGGCCAAACGCGTTCCTCGCCGCTACCTGCTTGCTAGTGCACGCCGGGCAGACTCATACTCGGTGAGCGGCCGAGTGGTCGGCTCCGAGCGAGAGGAGGTTGGTCGGGCGATGGCGGCTGGAGGAAGCTACGCGGAGCAGACGTTCGTCGAATTCTACGACCATGTGGTTCCCTATCGGGAGCGGCAGGACGTTAGTTTTTTTGTCGAAATGGCGCGGGAGACGGGCGACCCGGTGCTGGAGTTGGGCTGCGGGACCGGCCGCGTGCTGATTCCGACCGCGCAGGCTGGCCTGGAGATTGTCGGTCTTGATTCCTCTCCGTTAATGCTTTCGGTCTGCCGCCGCAAGCTGGCTGACGAACCGCCAGAGGTCCAGTCCAGGGTCAAGCTGGTCGAAGCGGACATGCGGAGCTTTGACCTGGGGCGGGAGTTTCGCTTGGTGACCATCCCTTTTCGGCCGTTTCAACACCTGCTCACGGTGGAGGACCAGCTCTCCTGTCTTGCCTGTATTCGCCGCCACCTGGCCTTGAAGGGGCGTCTGATTGTTGATGTCTTCAACCCTGACCTGGCCCGGCTGACTGATGAGCAGTTCTTGACTGAGTCAGCCGGGGAGCCGGAGTTCACTATGCCCGACGGCCGCCGAGTGGTGCGCCGCGACCGGGTGGTGGCGTGCGACCGCTCGCAACAATGGCAGGATATCGAGCTGATTTACTACGTCTGGCATCACGACGGCCGGGAAGAACGGCTGGTGTACCCCAGCCGGATGCGATATTTCTTCCGCTTCGAGTTGGAACACCTGCTGGCCCGCACCGGTTTCCGCGTCGAAGGGGTCTACTCCGATTACGACCGCAGCCCCTACGGCGCGAAGTATCCCGGGGAACTGATTGTCGTGGCGCGGAAGGAGTAGACGCTTACCGCGGGGGCTGCAGTCGGCGCAGTTGGCGAACGGTTTCCTGAAGGTCATGGCTGGCCTGGAACAATGTGATGGCCGCCAGGCCGGCGGTGCCCACCTCTAGGCAGGCACGCGCATTGGCCAGCGCGATGCCTCCCAGCGCCAGCACGGGGATGCTGGCGGTGCGGACGGCTTCGGCGAGCTTTTCGAGCCCCAGCGGCGGCCCGTAGACCTTTTTCGAAGGCGTCTCATACACCGGGCCGAAAACGACGAAGTCGGCGCCGCCCTCCTGGGCGCGGCGCAACTCCTCCAGGTTGTGGCAGGAGGCTCCCAGAAGCAGCTCGGGATAGCGCCGGCGCACCTCGGTCACCGGCAGGCCATGCGTGGGCAGGTGGAGTCCGGCAGCGCCGGCGGCCAGCCCCGCCGCTGGCGGGGCCAGAGCCACATCCAGCCGGTCGTTCACCAGGATGCGGGTTCCCGTCCCTCGGGCGCGTGCGCACGCCGCCTCTACCAGCGCCAGCAGTGAACGGGTGTCGAGGTCGCGCTCGCGAATCTGGATCAAGTCGACCCCGGCGGTGACAGCGCGCTCGATAACCGGCAGCAGATTGGCCTCGGGCACAGTCTTGCGGTCGGTGATGTAGTAAAGGAGCGGCCGGTGGTCAGGCAGTTTGGCCACGGCTCAGCGACTCCCGGGGAGGGGACTCCACCGGCACGGACGGCTCACCGCGCCACTGCGCCAGGACGGCGCCAAAGTGGGCGGCGTACCAGCAGGCCAGCCCAATATCCACCAGGCCCAGTCCCGAGATGACTCCGCGCAGAACATTGTTCAGAAGGTAGGGGGCCAAAGCCGGATAGCGGAAGAGAAAGTAGTTTCGCTCCCAGAGCGCCGACCAGGGCAGCAGGACCAGAAAAACGCCCAATTCCAAGCAGAAGAGGATGAAGGTGAGCAGCAGGAGGCGGAGGGTCATGCCACCGCCTGTCAGTTGCCTTGCAGCTCGCGGATGCGGTCGCCGACGTCACGGTAGTCGACGTTCACGCCGTAGACCTCCATGAAGCAGTCGAGGGCCGCCTTGCGGTTGCCAGCTTGCTCGTGGGCCACGCCCATGTCGTAGCGCAGAGCCAGCGCGCCCTCTTCGTCCACCCCGGGCGCCTTCAGCGCGCGCTCGTACCAGCGCACGGCGATCTGGGGGTGGCCCTTGTCCAGGAAGCAGAGGCCCAGCAGCGTGCAGGCCTGAAAGAGCTGACTGTGAGCCTTCTGCCTCTCGGCGGCCTTGGAGACTTTCTGGAACTCGCTGATAGCTTCGTCGACCAAGCCCATTTCCTTGTAAGCGATGCCCAGGTTGTAGTGGCTTTCGATGTCTTCCACTTCTTCGACATCGCCCATTTGTTCTTTGAATTCGGCGAAGACTTCGGCCAGCACGCCCGCCGGAGCTTCTTCCTGGGTCGGCGGCGCGGCCTTGGCCGGGGCGGCTGCCCGTCGAGGAGGCGGTGGAGCCGCCCGGGCCGGGGGCGGAGCCGGGGCGGCCTCGAGGGCTTGGTCAAGCTCGCCCGCCAAGTCGGAGAAAAAGTCCGCGGCGCTCATCGGCGCTGCGGCGGGCTCTGCTTGCGCCGGCTGCTCCTCCAGCACAACTTCGTAGGTTCCTCCTTCCTCTGCGGCTGGTACGGCTTCGGCCGGAGCCTCAGCCGGTTCCACTTCGGCTGGAGCAGCGGCCGCCTCGACGCGAGCGCGCAACTCTGCCACGGCCGGCTCGTCGGGGAATTGCTCTTCGTACCGGGCCACCATCTCGCGGGCCTGATCCACCATTCCCTGGGCCAGAAAGAAGTCGATTTCCCCCTCGGCTTCACTGGCATTGAAGGCAGGGGCTTCGGCCGGGAGAGCCACTTCGGCTTCGGCGGGCGCCTCTTCCATTGCGGCTTCTCCTGTCCCTGCAGCCATCGCCCACTCGGCGGAGAGATCGACTTCATGGAGGGCTTCGGCCTCTGGCTCCGCCGCTTCGACCGGGATCTCGAACGCCGCCTCGACTGGGGCTTCGGGGAGTCGTTCTTCCGCCGGGGCCTCCGCAGCCGCTTCGGCAACGGCTTCGGGGACGGCTTCGACCGCCGCGCCGGGAAGCGGAATGCCGGCCTTCTCAGCATAACGCCGGGCGAGGTTGGCGACTTCTTCCGCCCGCTGCGGATTGTTGGTGCGGCGGTGGAGGAGTTCGAGGCGGCTGGCCACTTCCACTACTCCTCGATCATTGCCAGCCCCGATGTAAAGGTCTAGCAGTTTCTCATTACCGGCAATGTGACCGGGGACGCGTTCGAGCAGTTGCAGGGCCAGTTCGATGCCCTTATCGGTCATGCCGTAGCTGGAGAAGAGGTCGATGTCGTTGGTGGTGGAATCGACGAAGGCCTGGGTCTCCTCGTCGAGCTCGATCTGCGGCGCAATGTCAACCACCGTCGCCGCCGGGGCCGCGGCCACGGGGGCTTCGAGGCTGACCTCTTCGCCCAGTTCCTGCCGCACCTGTCGGAGCTGCCGGGTGAATTCGGGATTCTGTGGCTCCAGGCTGACCAGCTCGTCGTAGAGTCCTTTGGCGCGGGCGAAATCCCCCTGTCGGGTGGCGGCCTGCGCCTGCCGACTGAGTGCTTCCACCAGGGCACTCTGCATCTGGGCCTGGCGGGCGGCGCGGACAAACAGTTCCTGGGCTTGGTCTGAGTCGGGGAGGAGTGACGTGACCGCGCGCATCACCTCCAGCAGGTCCGAGGGGTCGCCTTTCAGCGCCGGTTCGAAAACGCGCTCGAGCAGGGTCACTGCCCGCGCGCTGTCCTGTTGCTTGGCGGCGTGCTGGGCCAACTGCAGAAGGCCGGCAAACCGGGTGGGGTCAGCGGAAAAGAGCTTGTCCGCCAGCTCTTCGGCGGCCTGCTGGTTGCCGGTTTCCAGTTGGGCGCTGAGGAGCAGCTCCAGCGCCTCGGGGTTCTCCTCAATGTTAGAAATCTTCTCCAGGGTGGCGAGGGCCTGGGCCGCCTGGCCGGCCCGCTGCTGCATGCGTGCCTGCGCCAGCAGCACATCGGCGCTCTCCGGGGCCAGAGCCAGGGCTTTCTGCATCCACTTGTCGCTCGCGCCCGCATCACCTTCGGCGAGGAAGTGCTCGCCCAGGCGCCGGTAGATGCCGGCCGCCTGCTTGCCTTGACCATGGCGCGCGTAGAGTTCCGCCAGACGCTGCTGGAGCTTGACGTTGTCGGGGTCGAGGTCGAGCACCTTCTGCAGGACCTCAATCGCCTGGTTGGCTTGGTTGGCTTTGAGGTGAGCGTCCACCAGTTGCATGTAATGCGAGCGGGCGTCGGCCAACATGCCCTGCATGGTGTAGAGATCGGCCAGGCGCGCCAGGGCGTGGGTGTTGGCGGGTTCGAGCTTGGAAATCTTCTTGTACATGGCGATCCCGCGCACCAGGAAGCCCTCGCCGGCGTACATATCGGCAAGCTTGATGTAGTACTCCAGGGCCTCGGAGGTTCGGTTCAGGCGGGCGTAGAGGTCGCCCAGAGTGTTGAGGACGTTCTGGTCTTTGGGGTCCTTGCTGTAGATCTTCTTGTATTCGTTGACCGCCTCTCGGATCTTGCCCTGCGCGACCAGCTTTTGGGCCTCTGCGATTGCTTTGCTCTTGTCGAACGC
The DNA here is from genome assembly GCA_035282985.1 of Candidatus Acidiferrales bacterium. Taxonomy (GTDB): domain Bacteria; phylum Acidobacteriota; class Terriglobia; order Acidiferrales; family 2-02-FULL-67-57; genus DATEUS01. The sequence goes on along the minus strand of DATEUS010000311.1, from coordinate 4,642 downwards.
CACCAGGAATACTCCTGCGAGAAAGGAGACGACACCCCTTTGCACTGGCGAAGCTAGCACGATGGATGGTGGGGTGTCAACGCTGCCAGCGGCGCCGGCCCCGCTAAGCCTTAGAAGGGAAGCGGGTTCTGCTCGACGGCGTCGAGCAGGGCCAGGCACTCCCGCACCGGGGCGAACGAGCGCCGATGGAACGGCGTCGGTCCCTGGCGGCGAAGTTGCTCCAGGTGATAGCGGGTGGCGTAGCCCTTGTGCCGGGCCAGTCCGTAGCCGGGGAACTGGCGGTCGAGCTCCTCTAGGAGGGCGTCGCGGTGCACCTTGGCTAGGATGGAAGCGGCGGCGATGGAAACTGAGCGGGCATCGCCCTCGATTAACGACCGGCAGGGAGTGGGCAGTTCGAGCGGCACCGCGTCGCTCAGAACGTAGTCCGCGGTCGGGGTCAACTGCGCCACCGCCCGCACCATGGCCTGCCGCGAGGCTTGGTAGATGTTCCAGGCGTCGATGCGGTCGGGCAGGATTTCCGCTACCGCCCAGGCCAAAGCGTGCAGGCGGATCTTCTCCGCTAGGCGCTCGCGTTTTGTCCGGGTCAGTTTCTTGGAGTCGTCGAGGCCGTGGATGCGGCGAGTTGGGTCGAGGATGACCGCCGCTGCCACCACCGGCCCGAACAGGGCGCCGCGGCCGACTTCATCCACCCCGGCCACCCGCGCGAACCCTTGGCACCAGGCTTGGCGCTCGTAGCGTCGTGTGCAGCGTCCCGCCACGTCTGGGGAGTCTAGCACAACTTCCGGTCGTTGCTTCGCCGTTGCTAGAGACTATTGCATGACCTCCGCATGGCGGGTGAGGGCTCATCTCCTGTTTACCCTGAGCTCGCCGAAGGGAGCGAAGCCGAAGGATCAACTCCGACAACCCAAGGGCCAAGAAAAACCGGACCTCTAGCAGGCTGCTGAAAAAGTCGATGGTGTCATTCCGAGCCAGCCCCCGCTCAGCGGGGGCGCAGCGAGGAAGCTGCTTTTGCAGGGGAAGGGGTTGAAGAAAAAGCAGATTCCTCGCCCCGGCCAGCGGGGTCAAGGGCTCGGAATGACAATGCCACCGCGTTTTTCGGCACGCTGCTAATGCTTCGGGGGAACGTAGCCCGGCGGGAGCTGGGCGCCCTCGCTGAAAAAGAACCGCTCCGCTTCAGTGGAGATGATCTGCCAGGCTTCCGCGGTGGCGGGATTGAGCTGGTACTCGTTGATCAGCATCCGCACATGCTCTTTCCACATCTCCCAGGCCTGCTTGGACACGTTCTCGTAGATGCGCTGGCCCAACTCACCCGTGTAGGGGGGCTCGTCCAGGCCCGGGAGTTGTTCGCCCAGCTTGACGCATTTGACCATCCGTTCCGCCATCGCTTGTCCTTTCCTGCTGGATGTAACTTCAGAAGTCTACCTTATTCGTTCTCCGCCCGCCAGTCTGTCTGCCTTCGCGTTCCCTGGCCGTGCCGCTGCGAATTCCTCCGAAAAGACTGGCCTCAGCCTCCCAGCCGCGTAGAATGGTACTGACAACCAAGCAATCCGAAAATCTATTCTGGAGGTAACACAATGGCACCATTTGATCGTGATCCCGACGAGATGCGGGAAATCTATATGCGAAAAGTGCAAGCCAGCTTGCGCAAGGGCGGCGTGGTAATGTTTGCCGTCATCGTCCTGGGGCTTCTCCTGGTTGTTTCCCTCTTCAAAGGTTATGTGCCCGCCGGGCACGTGGGCGTGCTGACCCAGTTTGGCAAGGTCAGCGAGCGGGTGCTGAGCGAAGGCACCCGCCCGGTATGGCCCTGGCTGGCGAACAACCGCATGTCGGTCCGCACCGAGGAGCTCAAGGAAACGGCCAGCGTGCCCAGCAAGGAAGGGCTGCTGGTTACCTTGGAGGTCTCGTTGCGCTTTCGGTTGAGCTCGAAGAAGGCTGCGGACGTCTTTCAAACCATCGCGCAACCCTACGTGGAGACTGCTGTGGTGCCCAACATGCGCTCTGCCATCCGCTCAGTAACGTCCGCTTACAGCGCCCAAGCCCTCTACACCGGCGAGCGTGAAGTGGTGGCGGCGAAAATCCTGGAGGCGCTAAAGGTAGAGCTCGACCCCCTGGGCATCATCGCGGAGCAAATATTGCTCCGGGATATCCAGCTTCCGGCGGCACTGAAGCAGTCCATCGAAGCCAAACAGCAGGCCGAGCAGGATGCTCTGCGCATGGAATTTATCCTGCAAAAGGAGCAGCAGGAGGCCGAGCGCAAGCGCATCGAGGCCGCCGGCATCCGCGACTTCCAGCGCATCGTCGCCCAGGGCATCAGCCAGCAACTGCTGACCTGGAAGGGCATCGAAGCCACCGAAAAGCTGGCGTCGAGCCAGAACGCCAAAGTAGTGATTATCGGCGGTGGGGATAAAGGCCTGCCGATCATCCTGGGTGGGCAGTAGAGCCGGCGAGCCCTAGTGCCGTTCCAACTTGTTAGGGCAAATAGGATTTGGCCGCTATGGCGTGCTCCTTGCACCGGCGTTGCGCTGTGGCCCTCGGACCGTTAGCTGCAAATAGTTGGAACGGCACTAGCCGTAACCGGCGCCGGCGTGGAGCAGGTTCAGCGCCAGCGTGTAGAGGGGCTCAAAGATCCGCCCGAAGAGGAACCACGCCAGCAGCAGCCCCAGCAGCCCGAACGAGTGGGTGAGCTCGCGGAAGCGCCGACCCATCTCTTCGCTCATCAGCAGGGTGATGGCCGCGTTGCCGTCGAGCGGCGGCACGGGCAGCAAGTTGAAGAGAAAGAGCAGCAGGTTGAGGACGAACAGCACGCTCAGCAGTGTAGCCACCGCCCCCAGCGTGCCGGGCTCGGTCGCTTCCACGACCCGTATGAAGGTGGCGGTCTGTGGGGCGATGAAGATTCCGAGCGAAACGCCCACGCGGATGGCCGCCGCGGCCACCAACACCAGCGCCAGGTTGGCTGCCGGCCCCGCCAGCGCCATCCAGGCCGCCCGCCGCGGATAGCGCTCCGCCCAGTGGGGGTCGTAGGGCGCGCTGGCCCACCCGATCATCCAGCCCCCCAGCGCGTAGGAGAGAATCGGCACCACCACGGTGCCCAGAGGCTCGCGGCGGATGTGCGGCAGCGGGCTCAGCGTCACTTGCCCGGCGTGGAAGGCGGTCGGGTCGCCACCCAGCTTGGCCGCCCAAGCGTGCGCGCCCTCGTGGCAGGTAATCGCCAGCAGGAAGACGGCGTACCAGGCAACACCCAACGTCAGGATTTCCGCGGGTTCCATGGGCAACTTTTCGGCTGACGCGCGAATCGAGTCGGGATAGTATCACAGCAGGAACGAGGGAGGATGGCGATGCGCATCGCGGTGTCGATTGGCCTGGTCATGCTGGTGGCGGCGCCGCTCGGGCTCGGCGCCCAGGTGCGGGTGGAGCTGCCCGCGCCCAGCGGGCGGATCAACGTCAGCTTCACCGAGCCCTCCGACGAGGGGCAGGCCGACCGCCTGCGCGACCTGGCCGTCCGCCTCAAGCCGGTGGCCGACCAACTGGAGACGTTCGATCAGATCGACATTGTTATCGTTCACAGCCAGCGCGAGCTCGACCAGCGTCTGGGCCCCGACAAAGCCGGCGCCCTCACCGGTGTCAGCTACGTCCACGGCATCCTCTTCCTCTCGCCGATTACCTGGGAGCGCAACCCCACCGACGAAGCCCTCGAGCATGAAATGCAGGAAGCCCTTGCCCGTTACGCCGTCGTGCGCCTGGCGGGCGGCAACCGCGTCCCCGACTGGCTGGAGGAAGGCCTGGTCAGCGTGTTGACCCGGCGTCCGGTGGCGCCCATGACCGCCGAGCAGGTCGCCCGCCGCGCCGACCTGCTGCTGGCTCAATTCGAACAGCAGGACCCGACGGTGGGCCACTGGGCGGTGCGCTACCTGGTGGACGACCGCGGCGGCCTGACGCCGCTGCGGCAGTTGCTGCGGCTGGTCTCACAGCGCCCGGACACTTTTGTTGAGAACCTGCAACTGGTCTATGGGGTTTCCGTGGGTGAGTTGGAGCGCGCCTGGCGGGCCTGGCTCGAGCGCCTGGTGGCGGAAGACAAGCGGCAACGCGAAGGCGGGGTGCGCGAAGGGCCCCTGATCAGAGACCGCGACCGCGATTAGAACAGATTCTTGGGATAGGCAGAACTACTGGCCGACGGAGGCTTCAGTTTCTACCGCGCGCTTGGCTTCCTTGATGCGTCCGGCCCTCTTACCCGTCTTGCCCCGCAGGTAGTAGAGCTTGGCGCGGCGGACGTGTCCCCGGCGGACCATCTCAATGTTCTCAATGAGCGGGGAGTGCAGGGGGAAGATGCGCTCGACTCCGATGCCGAACGACACCTTGCGCACAGTAAAGGTTTCCTGAACGTCCCGGCCGCGGCGGCCGACCACCACGCCTTCGAAGGGCTGCACGCGGGTCTTGTCGCCCTCTTTGATCTTGATGTGGACCCGGACCGTGTCGCCCGGTCTGAACTCGATGATATTGGAGCGCAGTTGCGCCCGCGTAACCTTTTCCATCGCTGACATCTGAGTTCTCCCCAGGAGAAATGAAGGCGCCAGTATAACCTGAACTCACCCTCGCTGGCCAGCCCTCGTGCCGCAGGCAGCTTCCCCCTTTCGGCGGGGCATGA
>DATEUS010000310.1:0-4428 GCA_035282985.1 Candidatus Acidiferrales bacterium | reverse complement strand
GAGGGTGTCCGGGATTCCGTTGGAGGTTGGAGCGGCGGTTCTCTCACCCGGTTCGTTTAGAATCGGGCGGGAAAATCTCAACGAAAAGGAGAACCGCCGTGGAGAGACGATATCACACGATCCGCAAGCATGACACCCGGGCTCTGGCCCATTTTCTGACCCAGAACGGACAAGCCTTGCTGCCCATGGTGGAGCTGATCGAGCAGTCCCAGCTGGTAGTGGATGAGCTGATCGATGTGTTGGGGCGCGCCAGTATCGAGGCGGTGTTGCAGCTCTCGGCCCAGGGGGTGGCCGGGCCGCCGCATCCGGGGAAGAAAGGCGGGGAGATCGGCTGGCACGGGCGCGAAACCGGCAGGGTGTGTCTTAAGGAGCGGAAGCTGCGGGTCTGCCGGCCGCGGCTGCGGAACAAGGGGCAGGGGAAAGACGGTGAGGTGCCTGTGCCGGCCTACGCCGCCCTGCAAGCCGACAGCCAGCTGGGCAGTCGGATGCTGGAGATTCTGCTGCGCGGGGTCTCGACGCGGCAGTACCGGGCGGTGCTGCCGGAGATGGCCGAGACGGTGGGCGTGGCGAAGTCCAGTGTCAGCCAGGAGGCGATCGAAGCCAGCCAAGACGAACTGCGGCGGTTGTGTGAGCGGCGGTTCGACGACCTCGACCTCCTGGTGATCTATCTCGATGGGCTGGTCTTTGGCACCCATCACCTGCTGGTCGCCGTGGGCGTAGATAGCAGCGGCTGCAAGCACGTGCTGGGCATCGCTGCAGGGGCCAGCGAGAACCAGGTGGTGGCCAAGGGGCTGCTGGAAAACCTGGTTGAGCGCGGAGTGCAGCCGGACCGTCGGCGACTGTTTGTGATCGACGGCTCGAAAGCACTGCGAGCGGCGATTGACGCCGTCTTCGGGGATCGGAACCCGGTGCAGCGCTGTCGGCACCACAAGATCGAGAACGTGAGGGGCTACCTGCCCGAGGACCTCCAGGAGCAGGTCAAGGCCGTCCTGCGGGCGGCGTTCCGGCTACCGGCTGCAGAAGGGATGGCGCGGCTGGAGAAGCAAGCGCAGTGGCTGGAGCGCGAATACCCGGACGCTGCGGCCAGTTTGCGGGAGGGACTGGCGGAGATGTTCACGGTGAACCGTCTGGGGTTGTCCCCGGCGCTGTGCCGTTGCCTGTGTTCGACGAATATCATCGAGAGCCCGCACAGCGGGGTGCGGTTACGGACGCGGAGGATTTGCCGCTGGCGCGACGGGAGGATGGTGCTGCGCTGGGCGGCGGCCGCCTTCCTGATCACCGAGAAGAGTTTTCGCCGCCTCCAGGGTTACCGCGACCTCTGGATGCTGAAAGCCGCCCTCGATGAAAACCAGCTCGCGGCTCAGAGGCAGGTGGCGTAGAATGGGTTCGACCGCCGCTCACCTCCAACGGAAAATCGGACACTCTCCTCCAACCAATTCAATACAACTCACTAATTGATTGGCAGAGAATAGGGTTGCAGGGTTTCTGTCGTCCGTCCAACAAGTTAGCTAAATGGCCTGACATGGTTTCCTAAACCGCGTTTCGTAGATCCCTACTGGTCAAGCTATGATCTGTCCCGCCGCAACTCCGACCAGCTTTTCGGTGGGAGTTTCAGGGTTCAACTCTTTCAGCCGCTTCAACCGAGGAACCAGTTTGGTGAGTCTCCTCGCCGACCCTCGCGTCGTCCTCTGAATCTCGAGTACTGTGGCTTCAGTGACCTTACCGAGAGAGGCTTGCGCAATCTGCTGGACCTCCGCCGGAGTCAGCCCCGGCAACGGGTCATGAGTCCTCACCCGGCTGCCCAGAAACAAGTCTTTGGGGGCCGCTCAACTTCTCGCTCGCGCCGCAACAGAGTCAGCATGTTACGGCGTGCAATTCGAGAAGGATTCTTGGGCACCCTTGGAGCCGCCTGCAGACGGGGGGAAAGTCCTTGGTCAGAACGGACTAGCAAGAGCGCAGGCCCGGCGCAAGACCGACACAAAGTGGGCCGTCGGGAATCCTACCCGGAGCCGACGCCTTCAAGACCCGGGCTGCGGGCAATTCCACAGCCAGACTTCGCCAGTTCGTATTGTCCGTTTCTCACCTGGGTGCGCTATTTCTCCTGGCTTAGTGACTGTTGAATCTTCTGCACCGCGGCGTAAGCATCCACCACCCCATGCCCCACGACATCGTTGGGCTCCGCCAGGCCGAGCAGGTCGAGCCGCGCGGTTTCTCGGAGGCACTTGGACACCAGGCGCACGTATTCTCCGGGCCGAGCCATCATCTCCGGCGGGGGCGGCGCAGCGCTCTTCATCAACGCCACCACCCCCGAGACGATGGGCGAAGACAACGAAGTACCCGCCACATAATCATTCTTCATTTCCTTGATGTAGGTCGGCACGACGACAAATACGTCTTTCGACGGTGCCGCCACCGTCATCACGGGGTGGGGAACGGTGTGGGGCCAGGAGCGAATCGCGGACCCCTCCTTTTCCAGGCCACCAACCAACAGGACCTCGGTTCGGAAGGAATAGTACATCTGCTCTTCCGGCGGCACACCCCATTGTGGCCGGGAAATGTTGCCGGCCGAGGTGGAAACCACCACGTTCTTGCTGTAGGCGTAGCGCACCGCCTGGGCGATCACCGGTTCGCTGGCGGAGAGAGGGGCCGAGAATTGAATGATGTCGGCGCCGTGGTTGACAGCATAGTACATCCCCGCCGCCATCACTTCGAACAGCCAATTGGGATAAACGGGATCGTTCATGGTCTCGCCGTCGGTCACCCGTACGGGCATGATGAGACAATCGGGGGCGATCAGCAGAACCGTGGAAGCCACCACCGTGCCATGAACGCCCCAATCCACCGTCGTGGTGGCTTCCTCTTCCCACGGGGGCTTGGTGCGCTGCAAGAAGCTGAACCCGGGAACGGTTTTGTCCTTGAAAAGGCTGTTGTAGGGGTCGAGGCCCGAGTCAAGCACAGCCACGACCACCCCGGCCCCCTTGGTGATTTCCTGGGCTTTGGGTGCATTCACGGCGGCCAGCGTCCACTGGCTGGTGTAATCGGGCTCGATTACATTGCTGAACCTCTGCTCCGGGGGGACTTCGGGTGAATCGTTCTTGACGTTGTAGCCAAGCGATTGCAGCACTAAGTCCAGCCGGCCCTTGCCGCGATTGTGCGGAAGCGCGCTGGTGAATTCGTAGATGCGCAACCGCCGGAACAGCGAACCCACGAAGCGGGCGGCATAGTCCTTCGCCAGCTCCACGAATTTCTCGCGGAATTGCGCCAGAGACTCTTGGTCGCCTTTCTCGATCCACTGCGAAAAGGTGGGCGCGTCCTTTTGGTAGGCAACGATCATCACGCGCTCAAAGAGGTTGGGAATGTCGGTGCGCGCGTCGCGGATCCGCAGCGCATCGTCGCCGGTAAGCTCAGACCGTTGCGGATGGGTGGCAATCAGCTTATTGATGGTGGCGAAAAACTCGTCTTTGGCCTCCTCATAGATCTTGGCTAGTGCCTGCTCGCGGTCGGGCGGGAGGCCAGCATCGTTCGCCGCCGACAGGGTCGGAGGGACCAGAAAGCACAGCAGCGCCCCCACAAGGCACAGCACCGATTTCCTTTTCATGATGAGCTCCTTCTCAGGGTTCGATTAGAAACTGCGGACAATGTTGATTCTCTCGGCAGCGGGGCGAACAGGGTAATCGGCCAGCCAAATGCTGGGAGGTCAGCCATCAGCTCGTCGCCCACCGCGCGGGCAGACCGCTGGCCCTAGTGCAGGTTCCTGATCACCTACGTCAGTATTGAAACCGGATGCCGAACTGGATTTCGCGCCCGGGCAGCGGTACCCGCACGGTGCCGAAATCCGGCCCCGGGACTCCACCGACAAAGAAATTATTAATCAAGAGGGGATTCCTACGGTTGGTCAGATTGAAGAACTCGACCAAGCCGGAAAGGGTGTAGCGCTCCGCGAAGGTGAAGCGCTTTTCGATGCGAAGATCAATGTTGGCCGTCGAGGGCCCGCTGAACTCATTCCGCTTGGTGTTCGCCGGCCGGGTGGAGACGATGCCGTCGCCATCGTAGTCGGTAAAAGGGCCGCTGGCGCTGAAATAGACCCCACTGGTGGCCCGGAAGACGCCGCTGACCCGGAAGCCGAGCGGGAGGTCAACGAGGCCGGAGGTGACGAAGATGTGGGGAATCAGCAGATCGGAATTGCCGCGGTCCAGCTCCAGGTCGTTGTTGTCGCTCGGCACCGAGCCGCCTCCTTGGGTGGCGATGCCCAGGGCGAAGTTCGAATTCAACAAGTTGTCAGTCGCTGCCGCAAAGGTGTAATTGGCCTGGATCTGGAAGCGATGCGAGAAGCGCTTGTTGACCAGGAGGATCAAGGCGTCATACTTGCCATCATACCAGGGGCCGTAGGTCCTCTTGATCGGCTCGCCGTCGGTCGTGATCGGCGCG
>DATEUS010000309.1:0-8493 GCA_035282985.1 Candidatus Acidiferrales bacterium | reverse complement strand
CGGGGCTACGGCGGACAGGTCCTCTTTTCCCTAACCTGTAGGTCTCCGCTAAGGGGAGTTTCCCATGAAGGCTTATACCGGGGAGCAGATTCGCACCGTGGGGTTGACCGGGCACGGCGACACCGGGAAGACCTCGCTGGTGACCGCCTTCCTCTACACCGCCGGGCTCATTGACCGCCTGGGGCGGGTGGCCGAGGGGCAGTCGGTCACCGACTTCGACGAAGAAGAAATCGAGCGGGGGGTCTCCATCTGGTCGGCGCTGGCGCATGCGGAGTGGCCCTCCTCCGCCAAGGCTTCGGAGGGCAAGGCCTCGCCGGAGAAGGTCAAAATAAACTTCATCGACACCCCCGGTTACAACCTTTTCATCAACGACACCAAGTCGGCGCTGGTGGCGGCCGACAGCGCGCTGATCTTGGTGGACTCGGTGAGCGGCCCGGAGGTGGTGACAGAGAAGGTGTGGGACTACGCGGTGGAGTACGACCTGCCCCGGGTGTTCGTGGTCAACAAGATGGACCGGGAGAACGCCAGCTACGAGCGCACCCTGGCGGCGTTGCAGGAGCGCTTCGGGCGGGCGGCGGTGCCGGTGGCGCTGCCGCTGGGCGAAGAAAAGAACTTCCGCGGACTGGTGGACCTGATCGGGATGAAGGCCTGGAGCTACGAGCCTGACGGCAACGGCCGGGCCACGGTGGCCGACATCCCGGGCGAGCTGGCCGAGGCAGCGCAGAAAGCGCACGAAGCCCTGGTGGAGATGGTGGCTGAGGGCGACGACAAGCTGATGGAAGAGTTCTTCGAGAAAGGGACCCTGCCGGAGGAGGACTTGCGCCAGGGATTGCGGGGGGCGGTGCTGGCCCGGCGCGTGCACCCGGTGGTGCCGGCTTGCGCCCTGCACAACATCGGTTCCGATTACCTGTTGAACTTCGTCGTTGACTTCCTGCCCAACGCGCTGGAGCGGGGCCAGACCATCGGCTTCAGTCAGCCCAACCGCCAGGGGGAGGAAATTGTCCGCCAGGTGAGCGATTCCGAGATGGTGGCGGTGTTTGTGTGGAAGACGCTGGCGGATCCCTACGCGGGGCGAATTAGCTACTTCAAGGTGCAGAGCGGGGTGCTGAAGAACGACGCCACCCTGCTGAACTATACGCGGGAGACCAACGAGCGCCTGCAGCACACGTCGGTGGCGCAAGGCAAGCAGCATACCCAGGTGGCTGAGCTGCACGCCGGCGACATCGGGGTGGTGAGCAAGCTGAAAGAGACGCTGACCGGCGACACGCTGGGGGACAAAGGCGCCCCCATCCATTACCCGCCCATCAAGCTGCCGACGCCACTGATCAGCTCTGCGGTCGAGCCCAAGACGCGCCAGGACGAAGAGAAGATGAGCGCGGCCATGCACAAGATCCTGGAAGAGGACCCCTCGCTGCAGTACGGGCGGGAGGAGCAGACGCGGGAGTTCCTGCTGTCGGGCTCGGGGCAGCAGCACATTGAGATCGTGGTCTCCAAGCTGAAAAAGCGCTACGGGGTGGAAGTGACGCTGAAGGCGCCTAAGGTGCCTTACCGCGAAACCATCCGCGCCCGCGCCGAAGCCGAGGGCCGCCACAAGAAGCAGACCGGAGGCCGGGGGCAGTTCGGGGTGGCGCGCATCAAGATGGAGCCGCTGGAGCGAGGAGCGGGCTTCGAGTTCGTGGACGACATTTTTGGCGGCGCCATTCCCCGGAACTTCATTCCTTCGGTGGAGAAAGGCATCGTCAAGAGTGCCGCCCGCGGCTATCTGGCCGGCTTTCCGGTGGTGGACTTCCGGGCGATTCTCTATGACGGGCAGTACCACGACGTGGACTCGAGCGACATCGCCTTTCAGATCGCCGGCTCGCTCGCTTTCAAGAAGGCGATGGAGCAGGCCAAGCCAGCGCTGTTGGAGCCGGTGATGAACGTGGAGGTCTATGCGCCACAGGAGTTCTCCGGCGACCTGATGGGCGACCTCAGCGCCCGCCGCGGCCGCATCCAGGGGATGGATACGCGCGGGTCGATGACGGTCATCAAGGGGCAGGCGCCCATGAGCGAGATGCTCGACTTCGCCACCAGCCTGACCTCCATCACCCAGGGGCGAGGCAGCTACCACATGGAGTTTGCCCACTACGACTTTGTGCCCTACGAAATCGAGCAGAAGATCATTGCCCAGCGCAAGCGGGGCGAGGAAGCCGAGGAGGAAGAAGCCTGAAGGAACCTCAGGGGCTAAAGCCTCTCCGTGTCTTAGTCCGGCTACGGCACGGCTTAAGCCGTGCCCTCCCGATGCGACTTTGTGCCCTACGAAATCGAGCAGAAGATCATTGTCCAGCGCAAGCGGGGCGAGGAAGCCGAAGCGGAAGGAGAAGGCTGAGGAGAGAGCCGCTCAGCGCGCAACGGACAGCGGCTTGACCACGTGCTGGAGACACTGATCGCAGATCCCGTGGCTTAGAACCACCGATCCGGTCCCGCCGAGTTCGTAGTACTTCTGCGCTGTAACCCACTCCTCGCCTGTGCTGCCAGCGGGAAGGCGCACGTTGCGGCAATAGCTGCACATCCCCAGGTGAGGGACAGGGGCCTCGCCGGCCATAGCGAAGCGGGGCTGAAACAGGCTGACCGAGGAGTGCATACGTTGACCCACCACCTTGCCGAAGTAGTCTAAGATCGAGGTCATCTCCAGCAGGCTGCTGCGCCAGTTGTTCACGGCCAGGAAGGACTTCAGCCGGGCCCACAAACGCAGGAGGTGAAAATCGAGGATCAGCAAGCGCTCCGCGTGCGAGTATCCATTATCCGGGACTGTAGAGGTCTTCCGCAGCAAGTAGGTGAGCGCTTTGTAGTCTCGCTCCAGTGCGGCCAAGCGACTGCCACAGTCGGTGACCCCCGCTGGCTCATCGCCCAGCAGTTGGCGGAGGGTCAGATAGTGAAAACGCACGGCGCGTGTCACCTCAGCGGCGTAGTCTTGCTCAAAAGGCTTGTTGAGGATGGAGCGGCAGGCCGAGCGCAGCCAGACAAAGACCAGGGCGACGGAACTCGCCAGGATGAACGCGCTGATGAACTCGGCCGGCATTGACTGTGATTGTGCCCGGGATTGGCCTATAAGCTTCCCGCCCATAGACCCCTACACGGGCCCTCCGCCAGGGAGTCTAGGATGAGACGTCCTCCAGCACAATAGAACGAAGGTCACGGCGGTCGTAGGAGAAAAGTGTGACTGAGAGTTGGGGCCGAATCGGGAATCGGGCTCCGGGGCGCACAGACAATTTGGCACTGGTGAGGAGGCCGGGAGACAGTTAGAGTCGGTGCATAGGCGCCCTGCGCCAGAGGTCAACGCCAGAGGAGGGAAAGATGCCATCCAGAGCCAGAGGGAAGAAACCAGCGGCCGCGCCGGCCACCCAGGCGGTGCATGCGGGGGAGAAGCGCCACGGCGTCGGGGGACCGGTGGTGACACCCATCGTGCAGAGCGCCACCTTCACCTTTGAGAGCGTGGGGGAGATGAAGCGCTGGGCCGAGGGGCGCTCCCGGGCCGATATCTACACGCGCTACAGCAATCCCACCCTGCGCGTGGTGGAGGCGAAGCTGGCGGCGCTGGAAGGCGGCGAGGGAGCGCTGGTGACGGCCTCGGGGATGGCGGCGATCGCTTCCAGCCTGCTGGCCTTCCTGAGCGCGGGCGACGAAGTCATCGCCACCCGGCAACTCTATGGCGGGACCTACCGCCTGATGCGCGACATTTTCCCGCGGCTGGGGATCAAGGTGCATCACGTGGGGGCCGACCTGAAGGGAGTGGCGGAATTGGTGACGCGGCGCACGCGGGTGCTCTACACCGAAACGCCGACGAACCCCACGCTCGGCATCGTTGACCTGCGACAGGCGGCGGCGCTGGCGCGACGCTTCGGGCTCACGAGCATCGTGGACAACACCTTTGCCAGCCCGGTGCTGCAACGGCCGCTGGCGCACGGTTTCGATCTTGTGTGCCACAGCGCCACCAAGTACCTGGGCGGGCATTCCGACATCATTGCCGGAGCGGTGGTGGGACGGCGGCGGTTGCTGCGGAAGGTTTGGAAGACGATGATCCACCTAGGTGGCTCGCTCGACCCCGGGGCGGGCTACCTGTTGCTGCGCGGCATCAAGACCCTGCCCGTGCGCGTGCAGCGCCAGTCGGCCACGGCGCTGGCGGTGGCACGCTTTCTGGAAAAGCATCCCCGGGTGGCGCGGGTGCACTACCCGGGCCTAGGCTCGCATCCGCGGCACCGGCTGGCGCAGCGGCAGATGAGCGCCTTCGGGGGCATGTTGTCGTTTGACCTCAAGGGCGGGTTGCCGGCGGCGCGGCGCTTCTGCCAGCGCATTCGAGTGTTTCTGCTGGCGGGGAGCTTGGGGGGAGTGGAGTCGCTGGCGGTGCTGCCGATTTACACCTCGCACCACCACATTTCCAAGCAGGACTTGGCTGCCGCTGGCGTCACGCCGGGGACGGTGCGGCTGTCGATTGGCTTGGAGGACCCCGCCGACCTGATGGCCGACCTCAAGCAGGCGCTGGCCTGAGCTATTGACTTATGAACGGGGCTTATGGCAGCATTAATCTAATGCGAGAGATCGCAGGTGGATGACCCGTAGGGGTCAGCGCAAAGGAACCCAGCGAAGGCTGGGTTTTTTTGTTCTTAAGCGAGAAAGATACGTCCGTATCCCTCCACACGGCCCGTATACAGGTGGCGATTGTATTTCGGTGATACGGCTTGGCAGAGCTGCTGGCCAAAACGGGACCCTGAAGCTTCGATGCGGTTGTGGCTGGAAAGTATCTCCTGCTTCACTGGGTGAGCGATTATATCCGCGAGTTGTAGTCCGGCTACATTCTTGCTTTTCGGTTTGATCTTTATCTCGTGACTCGTGAGTGTCTTCCGAAACCAAGCGGCAGCGTGATGGTACGTGCCGGCAGAATGGACGTGTTTGTAGGCTTCTTTGAGCTGAAGGTCCTCATTGCGCCCTCTGCTCTCGGCGAGCACATCTCCCGTTCTGTTGAAGTGATTAAGGTAGCCACAGTAGCGCTCTAGCAAGACCGTCAAGCAGTAGTGGTAGGGATGCCAGGCCGCCTCCCCGTATCTCTCCAAATGCGCTCTCTTATCGATGACGACTGCGATGAGCCGGAAGTCCGTGTTTCTGATTAGCTCGAGAAGTTCGGTGTCAAAGGCACGTGCTAGGTCTGTGTCTAGCAGCACGCGAAACGGACCTCTTCTGTTCATCAGTTCCTCGCGGTGCAAGATAACGGGCTCGTCGGGGTCATGCCTGAAGTATTTGGCCTTAAGGGCCTCGAGTTGCGGTTGGAAGTTGTGTTGGTAGACCTCCAACTCGAAGAGGCAGCCCACCAGGCACAAGTACTGCCTGGCAGGGTTGTCAAGGTTTGTGTAGCTGTGGTCTCCGGACTCGTCCACATAGAGGCGGAACATGACGAGCCAAAGATACTACAGGTGGTAATGGAAAAAGCTTCGGCCGGGAGTGAAGTTTCCGAAGGAGCCCTCAATCAGCTACAAAGGTGAACATCTTGATTGCCGACCTCAAGCAGGCCTTGGCCTAGGAGCAAGACCAGCCGGCTAGCTCTCGTACTCTCCTACTCACCGTTGGGGGCGCCGACAGCGGACTTGATGGGTACTCCGCGAGTGATAACCAGGAAGCCCACGTGGGTCATTTCAAACCAGGGGCGGTAGTCGCGGCTGGTGACGGGCTCAGCGGTGACGGTGTACTGGTCGGGGGCGGTGCGTTTGAGGCGGAAGATGTACCCCTTGTAGTAAAGGACGTCTCCCTGTGCGCCGACGCTGCCACCGACGTCGCCCTCGCCTTGCAGCAGGGGTCCGCCGCGGGTGTTGGTCAACTGGGCGAAGCTGGAGGCGTAGCTACCGCTGGTGATGCGGTAGGCTTCCTGCGAGGTGTGGATGGCGCGCATGGACTGGGCGGCGGCGGCATTTTCGGCCGCCTCCTTGGCGCCACGGAAGCGAGGA
Source organism: Candidatus Acidiferrales bacterium (assembly GCA_035282985.1). Lineage (GTDB taxonomy): Bacteria > Acidobacteriota > Terriglobia > Acidiferrales > 2-02-FULL-67-57 > DATEUS01. Next base: position 2,518 of record DATEUS010000309.1, on the reverse strand, counting down.
ATGGAGAGCACAAGCAGGAGCATGATGATGGAGAGCACCACCATCAGTTCGGGCAGGCTGAATCCCTCGTCGTGGCTCCTCGGGGCAGGGCGGCGAGGGCTGGGGCGAGAGGGTACCCGCATTCTGCTCATGGTCTAGTGCCGGCCGGGGAGGGCGAGTTCGGGAGCCTTGTCGAGCTGGGCGCGCACCGCGGCAACGACTTCTTCGAGGTCGGCGCGGGCGATGATTTCGTCGGCAGCCAGCCGGTCGGCGAGCGTTTTCATGTGCGCGTTCACGTTGAGGAGAATATCGCGGTTGCGCGTGGCGATCAACTTCATTTTCTGGTTGAGCTGCGCAATATCTTCCTCCAGGAAGCGGAACTCTTCTCCTTTCTTGACCCGCAGAGTGGGGGATTCGCCGGCGGCGACGCCGTGCAAGGCGTAGTGCAGGCGGTAGACCGGCCGCAGCACCCCCAGCGTGCGATAGATGCGCAGGTAGGCGGCCAGGAGTCCCGCCACCACCAGCAAGGGCCAGAGACGCAGATGGATCTCTCCGAGTTGCGCCTGCAGGATGACGCGAATACCCAGGTCAGGTTCGCGGGCGATGCTGCGGTTCAGGGGGAGAAAGAGCGCCGTGTAGAGCAGCAGGGCATAGAGGCCGGCAAAGACAAGCAGGGGAAGCATCTCCCGTGCCTGGAAGCCCAGATCCACCAGCAGCGGCTCGCGCTCGGGCTTGGCGCCGGCGGGGGCGGGAGCGGCCTTGAGGTCGCCGGGAGCAGGCTTGGGTTGCGTCGCCATAACGTCTCCTTGTGTCCTTCTCTCTGCGGGTGAAGGCGCGGTCATCAGGCGAGTGCTGGACCGCCAACGAGCGCATCATACCTGCGCGGCGGTGCGGAGTCAAAACTGGGATCTTCCGCCCCGGTCGAGACTAGGGCTGGCTCAAGCGCCCGTACTTCTCCAGCACCTGCTGGAGGCGGTCGTGGGGAAGAGCGATCACCTGGTGGTTGTCGATGCCGATCATGGTTTCGGCGGCGACCAGGGCGTTGATGACGGCTTCCTCGGTGGCCTCCACGGTGGCTTCGAACAAAGGATTCATCTCCTCATTGGGGAGCATGGCCAGGGACGCCATCCCGGTGGGTGCGGCAGCGCCTGGGTTGGCGGTGGAGAAGGCGATGAAGATGTCGCCGGAGCCGTTGCTGGCGACACTGCCGTTGCGGGCCAGGCCCAGCGCCGCCCGGCGCGTCAGGCGCTTCAACTGATGGGGCAGCAGGGGCGCGTCGGTGGCGACGACGATGATGATGGAGCCGGTCTCATCTTTCTTCACCAGGTGGTCGGTAATCTCGCGGCCGACGGGGACACCGGCCACGCGGAGCAGGCGCCGCAGGCCGTAGTTGCACTGCACCAGCACGCCCACCGTGTAGCCGCCGCGCTCTTGAGCCAACTTTCGCGAGGCGGTTCCGATGCCGCCTTTGAATTCGTGGCAGACCATGCCGGTGCCGCCGCCGACGTTGCCTTCGACGACGGGGCCCGAGCGGGCGGTGTCGAGGGCTTCGAAGACGTGCTCGGCCTTGACGTGAAAGCCGTTGATGTCGTTCAGGTAGCCATCCCACGTTTCCGCCACCACCGGCAGCGACCAGGGCTGGTTCATTTGGCCGTGCTTGACCCGCCAAGCGATGACGGCATCGCGCGCCACGCCGACGCTGTGGGTGTTGGTGATGAGGATGGGGCCTTCGAGGAAGCCCGACTCCTCGACCCAGGTGGTTCCCGTCATTTCACCGTTGCCGTTCAGGGAGAACCAGCCGGCAAAGACGAGGTCGGAGGAGTTCTTGCCGCGCGGGAAGATGGCGGTGACGCCGGTGCGGACCGGGCCCACACCCACTTGGAGGGCGCCGGCGCCGGCGATGAGGGTGCTGTGGCCGACCTCGACGCCGGCGACGTCGGTGATGGCGTTGAGCGGACCGGGCGTGCCGTCAAAGGGAACGCCCAGGTCGCGGGCGCGCGGCTTCGTCTGCGCGGTCGCAACCAGGGCCGGCAAGAGTAGAGCGAAGGAGACGAGCAGTGGCAACCAAGCGAACGCTTTTCTCATTGGATTTCCTCTCCATGCGCGCGCTGCGGCCTAGTGGCACAGCGCAGCGGTGGGATGATACTCAGGGGCCGGAGGGGAGTCAAAAGAGCGACCGGCGCGGGCAGGCGCAATGCCGGCCTCACATGGACACGGCGGGGCGTCCCTCGACTTCGCTCGGGACGAGGGAGCCTGCCTGCGGCGGGCGGGGATAAACCCCGCCCCTACCCACGCGAGAAGGCGGCGCAGGGTGAACAGGCTAGCAGTACAAGAGTTTGACCTGGGCGCGGGGGCGCCGGTACAATCGCGGGGTTGCACAGGCTTGGGAGGTTGCAGGTGCAGGGGAGCCGCAGGGACGGAGGCAGCTTCGTTTTTCGCCGGGGGCTTCTGCTGTTGCTGGGCGTCTTGCTGGTGGGCGGGAGCATCGAGGCGCTGGCCCCGTCGCCGGCGGCGCTGGCCGGCGGTGGGGACGGAGCGG
>DATEUS010000308.1:0-3459 GCA_035282985.1 Candidatus Acidiferrales bacterium | reverse complement strand
ACCCAGTTGATCGGCCGCCTCTACGACGCCCCCGCGGGCACGGTGCTGATCGATGGCCGCCCGATTACGGCGCACCGCCTCGACACTCTGCGGAATGCGATCGGCTACGTTCCCCAGGAGACCTTTCTCTTCAGCGAGACGCTGCGGGAAAACATCGCCCTGGGCGCGCCGGCCGCCACCGATGAGGAAATTGCCCACGCCGCGGAAATTGCCGGCTTGGCCGACGATATCGCCGGCTTCCCCAAAAAATACGAGACGCTGGTGGGCGAGCGCGGCATTACGCTTTCGGGCGGGCAAAAACAGCGCACGGCCATCGCCCGCGCGGTCTTGCGGAACCCGCGCATCCTCATCCTCGATGACGCCCTCTCCAGCGTCGATACGCACACGGAGGAGAAGATCCTCCGCCAACTTTCAGGGGTGATGCGCGAGCGCACCACCCTGCTCATCTCCCACCGCGTCTCCACCGTCCAGCACGCCGACCAGATCGTGGTGCTCAAGCAAGGGCGCATCGTCGAGCGCGGCACCCACATTGAGCTATTGGACCGCGGCGGCTACTACTACGACCTCTACCAGAAGCAGTTGCTGGAAGAAGAGCTGGAGCAGGCATGAGCGAGCCGGTCAGCCATCACGAAGAGGAGGTGCTGGGGAAGGTCTACGACGCCCGCCTGGTGCGGCGCCTGCTCTACTACGCCCGGCCCTACCGGCGGGCCATCGCCGCCGCCGTCGTGCTGACCGTCCTCTACGCCGCCCTCGAAGGCATCATCCCTCTCTTCTTCAAGGTGGCCATCGACCACTACCTGAGCGGCACGGCCGACGCCAAACTGGCATTCGCCACCCGCCACCTGCCCGACGACCCCTGGACCGGCATCAACCTGCTCGGCGGTCTCTTCCTGGGCATCCTGCTGCTGGACTTTGTCCTGGAATACACGCGCTACCGCCTGACCCTGCTGACCGGCCAGCAGGTGATGTACGACCTGCGTCGCGAGGTCTTTGCCCACCTGCAACGCCTGCCGATTCCCTTCTTCGACCGCAACCCGGTGGGCCGCCTCGTGACCCGCGCCACCACTGACATCGATCAGTTGAACGAGGCCTTCTCCGCCGGTGTGGTGGCCGTTTTTGGCGACCTCTTCATGCTGCTGGCCTACGTGGGGGTCATGCTCTACCTGGACTGGAAATTGGCGTTGCTCAGCTTCGCGGTCCTGCCGTTGATCCTGCTGGTGACTCAGCTCTTCCGCCGCCTGGTGCGCGAAGCCTATCGCGGCACGCGCGTGGCCATCGCCCGCATCAACGCCTTCCTCAACGAGCACCTGAGCGGCATGAGTGTCGTGCAGCTCTTCAACCGCGAAGCTTATGCCATCCGGCAGTTCGATGAGATCAACCGCCGCCACATGCAGGCCTGGCGCGACGCCATCCTGGCCCACGCCTGGTTCTACCCGGCGGTGGAAATCCTCTCCCTGCTGGCCATCGCCCTTATCATCTGGCGCGGCGGCCTCCATGTCTTCCAGGGAGTGGTGGAGACCGGCACCGTGGTGGCTTTTCTCCTCTACGTGCAGCGCTTCTTCCGGCCCATCCAGGACCTGAGCGAAAAATACAACATCCTCCAATCGGCCATGGCCGCCTCCGAGCGCATCTTCAAGCTGCTCGATACCCCCGTCACCATCACCTCTCCGGCGCGGCCCCGGCCCTTGCCCTCCGACGTCAGCCGGGTGGAGTTCCGCAACGTCTGGTTCGCTTACCAGAAAGAAGACTGGGTCTTGCGGGACGTGTCCTTTGTCATCGAGCCCGGCGCCATGGCTGCTATCGTTGGCCACACCGGCGCCGGCAAGACCACCCTGACCAATCTGCTGCTCCGCTTCTACGACGTGCAGAAAGGTCAGGTCCTGCTCGACGGCGTGGATATCCGCGAACTCGACCTGCAAGAGCTCCGCCGCCAGTTCGGCATCGTCCTCCAAGACCCTTTCCTCTCCTCCGGCACCATCGCCAGCAACGTCCGCCTGGGAAGCTACTGGATCGACGACGCGGGGGTGACGGAGGCGCTGGAGCACGTCAACCTGGGCAATTTCGTCCGCAGCCTTCCTCATGGCGTCACCCACGAGGTGCGGGAGCGCGGCGCCACCCTCTCGGTCGGGCAAAAGCAACTGATTTCCTTCGCCCGGGCGCTGGCTCACCAGCCGCGCCTGCTCATTCTCGATGAGGCCACTTCCAGCGTGGACACGCAGACCGAGTTCCTGATTCGCAGCGCCCTGGAGAACCTGATTACCGGCCGCACCTCCATTGTCATCGCCCATCGCCTTTCCACCGTGCAGCGCGCCGACCAGATTCTGGTGATGCACAAGGGCCAGTTGCGCGAGCGGGGCACCCACCAGGAACTGCTGGCCCAGCGCGGCATCTACTACAAGCTCTACCAGCTCCAGTACCGCGACCAAGAGATCAGCGTCCCCGCGGACGACGACTGACGAACCCTCCCGTGCCTGAGCGCGCGTTAACCCCGGCCCTGATCGTCGCCGGCGAAGCTTCCGGCGACCACCACGCCGCCGCCCTGGCGGCGGCGGTGCGCCAGCTTCGGCCGGTGGAATGGTTCGGAATCGGCGGCGATCGGATGGCCGCGGCGAGGGTCGAGTTGATCACCCACGCCCGCGAGCTGAGCGTCCTGGGCATCTTTGAAGTCATCCGCCACCTGCCCCGCATCTATGGGATCGAGCGGCGGCTCCGGGCGGAGGTCGCTCGCCGTCGCCCGCGCTTTGCCGTGCTGGTTGACTTGCCCGGCATCAACCTGCGCCTGGCCGCCCACCTGCACCGGCGCGGCATCCCCGTGGTCTATTTCGTCGCTCCCCAGCTCTGGGCCTGGCGCCCGGGACGAGTCCGGTTTCTGCGCCGCTACGTGCGCAAGCTCGTTTGCATTTTCCCTTTCGAGGAAGAGTACTTCCGCCGGGCCGGAGTTGAGGTCGAATACGTCGGCCATCCGCTGCTCGACACGGTCCGTCCCTCCATGACCCGGGAAGAATTTCTGGCTCATCACCGCTTGCGCAACGACCGGCCCACCATCTGCCTCCTGCCGGGGAGCCGCAACCAGGAAATCACTCGTCATCTGCCGACGTTGCTGGCAGCCGCGGAGCAACTGAATCGGAAACGTCCACTGCAATTCACTCTGGTCCAAGCCCCGACCGTAGACGCCGCTCTGGTGAAAAAGCTCACAGACCGTCACCTCCATCTTTCCCTCACCGTCATCACCGACAGCCCGTATAATGCGCTAGCTTGGTGCGACCTGGCGGTCATCTCCAGCGGCACGGCCACGGTGGAGGCGCTGTTGCTGGAGACGCCGATGGTGGTGATCTACCGGGTGGCGGCGCCGAGTTGGTGGACCGGCAAGCTCCTGGTGCGAACGCCTTACTACAGCATGGTGAATTTGCTGGCCGGCCAGCGACTGGTGCCAGAATTGATTCAGCGCGACTTCACCCC
>DATEUS010000307.1:0-6429 GCA_035282985.1 Candidatus Acidiferrales bacterium | reverse complement strand
AACCGCATCGCCGGAGAGCAAAGCAGCCATTCGGTCGCCGTCACTTAGCGAAAGGTCTAGTGTTCCGGTCTTCAGCGGGCGATAGTAGAGCAGGTTATTCCGCCGAGACAGGTCAATAAGCTGGCGAATCCATGCTTGCCTTGCCTGCTCAACGAGGGCGCGTCGTTGGTCTGTTACGGCTGACATCTGTTCTGCCTAGAGTGTACCTGTGTTGCGTCGGTGTTGAAGGAGATGTTACACCCTGACTTTACTTCATGGAAGCGTCTGCGAACGCCCAGAACGTCGGTCTTGACAGACTGTCTAGGTCGGGCTACGCTTAGAACGAACGTTCGATAGATATGACCGCCAGCGCCACCACCCTGCCCCGGCGCCCGGTCGCCGGCGCCAAGTTCGACCATATCCTGGAGTGCGCCACCCGGGTCTTCTGCGAGAAAGGCTACGAGGGCGCCAGCATCCGCGATATCGCCCGCCGCAGCCGCGTCTCCCTGGCCGGGCTCTATTACTACGTCCAGAGCAAGGAAGAGCTCCTCTACCTCATCCAGAAGCATTGCTTCAGCACCCTGGTGGGTCGTTTGCGGGAGCAACTGGAGAGCGCTGACCCCGACCCCGAAGCGCGGCTGCAGGTGGTGGTAGCCAACCACATCCGCTATTTCCTGCAGAATCCGGCGGCGATGAAGGTGCTCTCGCATGAGTCCGACAGCCTGCGCCCGCCTTACGCCGGGGAAGTGGCCGAGCTCAAGCGCACTTACTACCGCTTGTGCCGCAGCGTGGTGGAGGACTTGAAACGCCAGCGCAGGCTGAAACATCTGAACACCCGCGTCACGGTTCTCAGCCTGTTTGGCATGATGAATTGGATTTACACCTGGTACAACCCGCGGGTGGACCCGGACGCCGACTCCTTGGCCGAGCAGATGGCCAGCCTGCTCTTGCAGGGGGTGCAGGCCGGGTCTGCGGCTCGAGCCCGGAACAGCCGATCGCGGAACGGGCGCGGTTACCGCCTGGCCGGTTGAAGAAAATCATTCTGGGAGGAACTGCGCATGGCAATGCCAGCAGCTGTGACGGAGAAGGAGCTCGTTCACTATCGGGCGGAGAACGGCATTGCCCTCATCGAGATGGACGATCCCCCGGCCAACACCTACACCTACGCCATGATGCGTCAACTGGACGACGCCATCCTGCGGGCGCGGATGGATGACGGCGTCCACGTGCTGCTGCTGCGGGGGGCAGGCGAGAAGTTCTTCTCCGCCGGCGCCGACATCAAGATGCTGTCTGAGGCCGAGCCCGGGTTCAAGTACTACTTCTGCTTGCACGCCAACGAAACGCTGCAGCGGCTGGAGCAGACGTCCAAGCTGGTCATCGCCGCGCTCAACGGCCACACTGTCGGCGGTGGCTTGGAGATCGCCCTGGCCTGCGACCTTCGCCTGGCGCGCAAGGAGGGCGGCAAGATCGGCCTCCCCGAGGTCAACCTGGGCGTGCTCCCTGGCACCGGCGGGACGCAGCGGCTGGCGCGGCTGGTGGGCAAGTCCCGGGCCATCGAGCTGATGGCCACCGGCCGCACCTTCAGCTTCGAAGAGGCGCTGGAGATGGGATTGGTCAACTACATCTTCGACCGCGACAGCTTCTGGGACGAGGTGATGGCCTACACCCACCAATTCGTGCCCCCGGCCAAGGCCAGCCGCGCCGTGGGCCGCATCAAGCGGGCCGTGCAGACCGGCACCGAAGTGGGGTTCGCGGAAGGATTGGCGCTGGAGCGCGAGTTGCAGCAACTGCTTTTCCAGAGTGAAGACGCGCGCGAAGGCCTCGATGCCTACGTCGCCAAGCGTCAGCCCAAGTTCAAAGCGAAGTAGCCCGCCTACGGGACGGGCAGGCAGGGCGTCAACAACGGCACGAGGAGAGGTAGTACCCATGGGCACGACAGCACCAGTGCAGATCCAGCCCGGCAAATTGTTTATCGGCGGCAAATGGGTGGAAGCGTCCTCCGGCGAGACGTTCCCCACCATCAACCCGGCCACCGGCGAAGTCCTCACGCATCTGGTGGAGGCGGGCGAGGCCGAGGTCGATGCCGCGGTCAAAGCTGCCCGGGCCGCCTTTGAGGACGGGCCTTGGCCGAAGATGGACGCCGCCGACCGCGGCAAGCTGCTCTTCAAGATCGCCGAGCTGGTTGAGAAACACATCGACGAACTTGCCCGCCTGGAAACCCTCGACAACGGCAAGCCGATTTTTGAATCCCGCTACGTGGACATGCCCATGGTGGTGGACGTCCTGCAGTACTACGCCGGCTGGGCCTCCAAGATCCACGGCGAGACCATCCCGGTGCGGGGGCCGTACTTCAACTACACCCGGCGAGAACCGATCGGCGTGGTGGGCGCCATCGTGCCCTGGAATTTTCCCCTGCTTTTGGCTTCCTGGAAGATTGCTCCTGCTTTGGCTGCCGGCAACACCGTCATCTGCAAGCCGGCGGAGCTGACCTCGCTCACCGCGCTCAAGTTCGCTGAGCTCTGCCAGCAGGCTGGCCTGCCCGACGGCGTGTTCAACGTTCTGACCGGAAAGGGCACTGGGCCGGGCCTGGGTTTGGTGAAGCACCCGGGCGTGGACAAGATTGCCTTTACCGGCTCGACTGCCACGGGCAAGGCCATCATGCGGGCCGGCGCCGAGACCTTGAAGCGAATCACGCTGGAGCTGGGCGGCAAGTCCCCCAACATTGTTTTCGCCGACGCCGACCTCGATGCCGCCGTCAAAGGCGCCTACTCCGGAATCTTCTATGGCAAGGGCGAAGTCTGTGTGGCCGGCTCGCGCCTGTTCGTGGAGAACAAACTCCACGACGCTTTCATGGAAAAGCTGCTGGCCCGCGCCGGCAAGCTCCAGCCTGGCGACCCGCTAGACCCCAAGACTCGCCTGGGAGCGGTCGCCTCCGAAGCCCAGCTCAAGAAAGACCTCGAATACGTGGAGATCGGCAAGAAAGAAGGCGCCCGCCTTCTGCTTGGCGGCGAGCGCGCCTGGGTAGGAGGGAGCAAGGGCTACTTCATGCAGCCTACCATCTTCGACGGCGTGCGCAACGACATGCGCCTGGCGCAGGAGGAAATCTTTGGCCCGGTGCTGGCCACCATCGAGTTCGGCGACGTTGACGAGGCCATCCGCGAGGCCAACAAGAATCCTTACGGGCTGGCGGCGGCGGTCTGGACGCGCGATCTCCGCAAAGCCCACTACGTCGCCCACCGACTCCAGGCGGGGACCGTCTGGGTCAACACCTACGGCCTCTTCGACGCCGCCGCGCCCTTCGGCGGCTACAAGTCCAGCGGCTTTGGACGCGAGTTGGGGATGCACGCCCTGGAGCACTACACCCAGGTCAAGAACATCTGGATCAATTTGCAGGACTAGGCAGAGGCGTTTTCGGACGCAACGACGATCAGTGAGGTGACAGCATGGCAACACGCATCTCGACCTTTGACGACTGGGTGGACCTCTTCCACGAGTGGCAGAAGCAGATCGGGGTCGATCTCCCCGAAGTCACCCAGTACAAGTTCGAGGCGAAGTACGGCCAGTTGAAGACGACCGAGATCGAGTTCGGCGACTTCGCCGGCGAGCGCAAGTGGGAAAAGGTGCTCGACATCCCTGACCAGCGCATCCGCGACGCCTTGCAGAACCTCATCATCTACCAGGGCGACACCGAATTCGCCTCCGTCGAGCAGCAGCGCCATCTCTTCGCCGCTGCCCCCAGCCACTACGACCGCCTGGCGCTGGCGCGGGTGATGACGGAAGAGATGCGCCACGGCTGGCAGATGTGCCACCTGCTCATCAACCATTTCGGCCATGCTGGCCGCATCGAGGCCCAGAAGCAGCTCGAGCGCCGCGCCTTTGAGAACAAGCGCCTGCTGGGCGCCTTCAACGACCCGGTGCAGAACTGGATTGACTTCTACACCTACACCGACTTCGTCGACCGCGACGGCAAGTTCCAGCTCACCATGCTCAGCTACTCCGCCTTCGCCCCCCTGGCCAGCTCGATGATCCCCATGCTCAAGGAAGAATCCTTCCACCTGGGCACGGGGCAGGACGGCTTGCGTCGTGTAATCAAGGCGGGTAAGGTGCCCACCGCCATCCTGCAAAAGTACGTCAACAAGTGGGTGCCCGCCGCCTACGATCTTTTCGGCGTCGACCACTCCTCTTCCGCCCACTGGTTCTACGTCTGGGGCCTGAAGGGTCGCTTCGACGAGCACGCCAACCCCAACCCGGCCAACAAGGAGCAGTTGAACGAGCACAGTCGCAACCTCTATCGCCAGGAAGTGGAACAACTGCTCGCCCAGTTGAACAAGCTCATCCCCGACGACCAGCCCAAGCTCTTCGCCCCTGACCTGAGGTTCAACCGGCGCATCGGCGACCACCGCAACCAGCCCTACAGCGTCAGCGGCGAACTGCTCTCCGAAGAAAAATACAAGCAGCACCTGAAAGATGTCCTTCCCAATGAGGACGACCAGGCGCTGCTGGCTCAGATCTTTGAAGAGGGCAAATGGGTCGAGGAGAAGAAAGCCACCACCCACGCGCAATGAGCGAGAGCGGGCGCGTCCAGGTCGAGCGCGAGGGCCTCGTTGCTCGCCTCTGGCTCGACCGGCCGCCGCTCAACATCCTTGACGCCCCGCTGCTGAGCGAACTCAACGCCGCGCTCGATTCGCTTCCCGGTCCGCCCCATCTGCGCTTTCTGGTCTTTGCGGGGCGCGGTGACCGCGCCTTTTCCGTCGGCGTCGATGTGCGCGACCACACCCCCGACCGCGTGGCCGAGATGCTGGGCTGCTTCCACCGTGTCTTCCGCAAGCTGTGGAACTCCGATTGGATAACGCTGGCCGCGGTCCAGGGCTACTGCCTGGGCGGCGGTATGGAGCTGGCCGCGTTCTGCGATTTCGTCGTTGCCACCCACACCGCCCGCTTTGCCCAACCGGAAATCAAGCTGGGCTGCTTTCCTCCGGTGGCGGCGGTGATTCTGCCGGCTCTGGTGGGGCCGCGGCGGGCTCTCGACCTGATTCTCACCGGCCGCTCCCTCACCGCCGAGCAGGCTCATGGCTTGGGACTGGTGACGCAGCTTGTGGGTGAGGCGGAGCTCGATGCGGGCGTGCAAGAGCTGATCAACATCCTTTCCGCGCACAGCCCGGCGGTCTTGCCGTTGGCTCGGCGGGCGGTGCTGCAGGCCACCGGGCTCGACTTCGAGCGTGCCCTCGACGAGACGGAAAAGTTCTATCTCGACAGCCTGATGAAGACCGAGGATGCCCACGAGGGCGTGCGCGCCTTCCTCGAGCGTCGCCGTCCCGTCTGGGCCGGCCGCTAGGCAGCCGATGAAGAAGGAACTCATTCAACTCCACGTCAACGGCGAGCGCTACGAAGTCGCCGTGCCGCCCAACAAGCTGCTGCTTGACGCCCTGCGCGAAGACTTGCGGCTGACCGGGGCCAAGCGCGGCTGCGACGACTCCAGTTGCGGCTGCTGCACCGTGTTGGTGGATGGCGTGCCCATGCTTTCCTGCGTGATGCTGGCCGCCTCCTATCAGGACGCGGAAATCACAACCATCGAGGGTGTGGCCCGGGGCGGAGAACTCGACCCCCTCCAGGAAGGTTTTTGTGTCGAAGGCGGAGCCCAGTGCGGTTACTGCACACCGGGGATTATTCTGGTGGCCAAGGCCCTGCTCGACCGCAACCCCAATCCCGCCCGGCAGGACATCGCCGACGCTCTCTCCGGCAATCTCTGCCGCTGCACCGGCTACATGCAGATCTACTCTTCCGTCGAGTACGCCATCAAGAAGTTGCAGCAGGCCCCGGCGGAAGCCGTGAGCGAGAGGCGCTGAACCATGGCCGACTTTTCTGTCATTGGAAAGCGCCTGCCCATGGTGGACGGCCCCGACAAGGTCACTGGCGCTGCCCTCTATGCCGACGACCTAGTCCTCCCCGGCATGCTGGTAGGGAAGATCCTTCACAGCCCGCATGCCCACGCCCGCATTCGCGCGATTGACACGAGCCGCGCCGAAGCCCTGCCGGGGGTGAAGGCCGTCGCCACCGGCGGCGAGTTTCCCAACAAGTACGGCATCCTGCCCATCGGCCACGACGAAACCGCGTTTGCGGTCGACAAGGTCCGCTACATTGGCGACAACGTCGCCGGCGTGGCCGCGGTCTCCGAGGAGGTGGCGCGGCAGGCCCTGGAGCTGGTTGAGGTTGATTACGAGCTACTCCCTGCCTGCTTCGATCCGCTGGAGACCATGAAGGCGGAGTCTAATTGGATTCACGACGACAGGCCGAACAACATTGAGAAGGATTACCACCACAGCTTCGGCAACGTCGAAGAGGCGCTGGCCCAGGCCGACGTCGTCCGCAGCGAGCACTTCGTTTGCAGCGAAGTGACCCACGCCGCCATGGAGCCGCACTCCACCCTGGCCCACTACCAGCGCGACGGGC
>DATEUS010000306.1:0-10270 GCA_035282985.1 Candidatus Acidiferrales bacterium | reverse complement strand
CGCAACGACAGCCAGGGAAAGTTCGTCAACGCCACCGAGGAATCCAAGCTCGACGCCCGCGGGCACGGGCTGGGTTGCGCCGCCGGCGACTACGACAACGACGGCTGGACCGACCTGGCGGTGGGCTTCCTCGGCCGCGTGGCGCTCTACCGCAACCTGGGGGACGGCACCTTCGCCGAGGTCACCGACAAGACCGGAATCAAGACCGACGGCTTCCCTCTCGCCCTCACCTTCGTCGACTACGACCACGACGGCGACCTCGACCTCTATGTCGCGCGCTTCGTGAGCTTTCCCGAGGAGAGCCCGGAAGGCGCGCAGGGGTTTCCCTTTGGCCTCGCGCCCACAACCAACGTTCTCTGGCGCAACAACGGCAACGGCACCTTCAGCGACCGCACCGAGTTGACCGGCCTCGCCGACGGCAAGCCTAGCGTGGCGGCGATTGCCACCGACTTCAACAACGACCGCGCCATCGACTTCGTCCTCACCGGATGGCGCAGCGCCCCGGCCCTGCTGGCCAACCGGCGCGAAGGCCCGTTCGAGCTGCGCGAGTTCTGGTCCGAAGCCGTGGGTGCTCCCACCGCCGGCGCCATCGTCGTCGACTTCAACAAAGACGGCTGGATGGACCTGGCCTTTACCCACTGGGGCCGGCCCGGCCTGACGCTGTGGAAGAACCTTGAGGGGCGGCGCTTTGAACGCGTTTCCCTCCCGGACTTCAACTGGACGCGCGGCTGGGGGTTGGCGGCACTCGACTACGACAACGACGGCTGGCTCGACCTGGCCGCGGTCGGCGAGACTGACGACCGGGCTGAGATTCGCCTGCTGCGCAACCTGGGCCCGGGAGGCTTCGCCGACGCGTCAGACGCTGTGGGGTTGGTGACGCTGGGGCTGAAAGATCCTCGCGCCCTTCTCACCACCGACTATGACGGCGACGGCGACACCGACCTGCTGATTACCCAGAACGCCGGGCTCGTCCATCTGCTGCGCAACGATGGCGGCAATCAGAATGGCTGGCTCCGCGTGAGCTTGACCGGACAGGCCGACAACAAGACTGCCATCGGCACCAAAGTCGAGGTCTACGCCGAGACCGACTGGCAGAAGTGGGAGGTGCAGGGTGGCTCCGGCTATCTGGGCCAGAGCCAGCCGGACATCATCGCCGGGCTCGGCCCCGCCGGAGAGGCTGAGATTGTGCGCCTGCTCTGGCCCACCGGCGTGATTCAGGACGAGATTCAACTCTCGGCCCGCGCCACCCACCCGGTGATGCAGATCGACCGGCGCGGCAGCTCCTGCCCCATCCTATTTGCCTGGAACGGCAGCCGCTACGAGTTCATCAGCGACGTCATCGGCGCCGCCATTGTCGGACACTGGGTGGGCCCCGGTGAACGCAACATTCCTGACCCCGACGAGTACGTCAAAGTCGCGGGCACGCAAGTCGAGCCGCGCGGCGGCCGGGTCGCCTTCCGGTTCATGGAACCGATGGAGGAGTTGGTCTACCTCGATCAGGTACGGCTGCTGGCGGTAGACCATCCCACTGACAGCAAGGTCTATCCGAACGAGTACTTCGCCGCTGCCCCGCCCTTTCCCGCCTTCAAGGTCATCGCCAGCCGCGGGGCCCAACCGCCGCCGGGTGCCTGGGACGAGCGGGGCCGCGATGTGAGGCGCGAGCTGCTGCACCGCGACCGCCAGTACGTCACCGGCTTCGACCTTCTTTCTTTCAAGGGCTTTGCAAAGCTGCACACGCTCGAACTCGATCTGGGCGAGTGGGATCCGGCCGAACCGCTGCGCCTCATCCTTCACGGCTTCATCGAGTATTTCACCGCCACCTCTGTCTATGCCGCCCACCAGGCGGGTGGGGAAGCGGTCGCCCCCTATGTCGAAGCTCTCGATGCCTCCGGGCGGTGGATACGAGTGGTGGACTACATGGGCTTTCCCGCCGGCCTTGCCCGCACCATGGTGGCTGATCTTAGCGGCCGCCTGCCGGCCGGCACGCGGCGCATCCGTATCGTCACCAACCTACAGATCTATTGGGACCAGATTCTGATCGACACCACGGCGGAAGACGCTCCGGTGCGGCTCACGGAAGTTCCTCTGGCTGAGGCCACGCTGGCCTTCCGCGGCTATCCCCGACAAGTGGAAAGAGAACCGGTCGGCGACCTGACCTATGTCTATGAAGAAGTCAGTGCGACCGGGCCCTACGCCCGTCACCGCGGCAGCTACACGCGCTACGGCGATGTGCTCCCCTTGCTCGGCGAGATCGATGACCGGTTTGCTATCTTCGGCACCGGGGAAGAGGTGGCACTGGAGTTCGACGCTGCCAGTCTGCCGCCGCTGCCAGTCGGGTGGCGACGTGACTACTTCTTCTTTGCCGACGGTTTCGTCAAGGACATGGACTTCTACGAAGCCCACGCCTTGACGGTGGGGCCGGTACCCTTCCATCAGATGGGGCGCTACCCGTACCCGGAAGAGAACATCTACCCTGGTGGCGAATCTCTCCTGCGCTACTTTCTTGAGTACAACACGCGAGAAATGTCGGGGCAAGAGGGAGCGGCCTTCCGCTTCGATTACAGGCAGAAACCCTAGCCACGCGCTTGCGCAGCGGGCGACATTCTTGCCTTGAGCCCAGAGAAGGCCCATACTAGGCTCCAGTTATGAGCGCAGGCCGTACGCCCTACGGGCTGGAAATCATTCAAAGTTGTCTGGCCTGCCCGGTGCAGGAGGAGAGTCTTTTCTGCCGGCTGGGGCCAGAGGCGCTGCGGGAGCTGAATGCGATCCGGCAGACCAGCGTCTACCCAAAGGGCGCGCTGCTGTTCGTCGAAGGGCAGCCCTGCCGGGGACTATTCGTCCTCTGCTCAGGTCACGCCAAGCTGACAGCTTCGTCCCCCCGAGGTCGCTCGGTCATCGTGCGGATTGCCAGGGCAGGAGAAGTGCTGGGGCTGAGCGCGGTGATTTCCAACACCCCCTACGAAGTCAGCGCCGAGACTCTGGTGCCCGCCGAAGCCAACTTCCTGCCGCGGGAGGGCTTCCTCCGCTTCCTGCAGAACAACGGCGAGGTATCCGTGCGTGTGGCTCACTACCTCAGCGTGGAACTGCAGCGTGCTTACAACCAAGTGGTCCGGATTGCCCTGGCACCTACCGCCCGCGCCAAGTTTGCCGGGTTGCTCCTCGACTGGGCCGAGCGGGAAGGACAGCCAGCCACCAAGGGCACTCGTTTCCAGTTGCGGCTGACCCATGAGGAAATCGGTGAGCTCATCGGCAGCACTCGGGAGACGGTAACCCGGCTTTTCAATGATTTCCGCCGCCGCGGCCTGATCAAGACCAACGGAACCCTTGTCAGCGTCCCTGACCAAGGCAAGCTCAAAGCCTTTTTGTCCTGACTTTTCTTCTAGTTAAGGAGAACTGTGACGCCGGTCACAGTCCCTAGTATCCGCTGCCACTGCTTTTCCTCTCCAAATGAAGCATAGATAGCCCTGAATGGTTCAATTCCGCCAGCGCGTGGGGAACTCCAACAGACACGAGCAAGGACGGGTCCTTTGACACTCTACCGACGCACAGGGCAGCTGGCACTGGAAACAACTCTCCTCCTGGCGCTCGAACCCGACGGCAGTTCGCGCCGCATCCGGGAGCTGGCCGACGAACTCGGCGTCGCTTCCACGTATCTGACCAAGATTGTGCAGAACCTGACACGGGTCGGCCTGCTCCGCGCCATGCGCGGGCCAGGCGGCGGAGTGCAACTGGCGCGCCCCGCCCGAGAGATTTATCCCTGGGAGGTGCTGGAGGCGATAGAGCCGGCGGGGGAGTTCACGCGCTGTCTGCTGGGCACGCGGCAGTGCACTGGGGAGACCCCTTGTCCCTTGCACGCGGTCTGGGCCCCCGCCCGCGACAAGATCCGCGAGATTCTACAGACCAAGAACCTGCGAGAATTTGCCGCTGAGGCGCAGAGAGCGGGAACGCCGTTCTGGCTACCGGCGGCGGGAACCAACGGCCGCGCCGGCGGCCGCGGCTCCAAAGGGCAACGCAAAGTTGTTTCCGACGAGGAATAGTGAAATGAACCCAGCCACACAGAGCGCGACCAACCACGGCCAGTGGATTCTCAGCACCTGCGGCATGTGCTTGCACGGCTGCGGGATCAGAGTGCTCGTTAACGACGGGGTAGCGCTGAAAATCGAAGGAGACCCCACCAACCCCGACAACCTGGGCAAGCTCTGCCCCAAGGGCAATGCCGGCCTCGCCCGCCTCTACGACCCCAATCGAATCCTCAAACCAATGAAGCGCACCAACCCTGAAAAAGGGCCCGGGGTGGATCCCGGCTGGGTGGAGATCGAATGGGAGGAGGCCTTCGAGATCACGGCCCGGGAGTTGGGCAAAATCCGCGCCGAGGATCCCCGCAAGCTGCTCTGCGCCATCGGCGACTTCCAACGCATTCTGCTGTGGGGCTGGCCGGCGGTGTTCGGGTCGCCCAACTTCTTCACCTCGCTGGGCAACTACTGCGGCGGCTCCTATCACCCCGTCAACGGGTCCGTGGACGGTTCCTTTGCCGCCATCAACGACTACGACTACTGCAACTACTGGATCCAGATCGGCTCCGGCGACGGTTTCTCCTCCCACCTCCACGTCGCCGGCAGCACCAAGCGCATGGCCGACGCCCGCATGCGCGGGATGAAGGTGGTGGCGCTCGACCCGCGCTGTTCGGTGGCGGCCGCCAAAGCCGACGAGTGGATTCCGACTCTGCCCGGAACCGATCGCGCCTTCGTGCTGGGAATGGCCCACGTGCTGGTGCACGAGTTGAAACGCTTTGACCGCGAATTCCTCCGCGATCGCACCAACGCGCCCTATTTGGTCAAGGAGGACGGCTACCACCTCCGCGACGCCGACGGCAAAGCCCAGGTGTGGGACCTGCGCGCAAACGTCCCGGCTGCCTGGAATGCGGTGCCGGCCGAGGCCATGGCGCTGGAGGGAAGCTTCGGCGTCAATGGCACCCGCGTCCGCACTGGTTTCCAAGTGTGGAAGGACATCCTGGTCGATCACACCCCGGAGCGCATGGCGGAGATCACAACCGTCCCGGCGGCGACCATCCGCCGGATCGCCCGCGAGTTTGTGGAGGCAGCCCAGATCGGAGCGACCATTGAGCTGAACGGAAAGACCTATCCTTACCGTCCCGCTGCCCTGAATTACTACCGCGGCTCTCAGTCCCACGGCAATGGCCTCTTCGACAACCTGACCTACAAGCTGTTCAACATGCTGGTGGGCAACCTCGACATCCCCGGCGGCCACTTGGGCGTGCCGCTCGACCACCGCGGCTTTTTCATCAGCCCCGGCGAGGATGGGATGCTCAAACCGGAGCCCCATCAACTCCATCCCGCCCCCCCCTTCAAGTATCCCGCCGACTCCACGCACTTGATGGAGTGGTTCCCGATTGGCTTCGATGCCGGTCAACTCAACACCGAGACTCTGCTGGAGCCGGAGCGCTTCGGACTGAACTACACCCCGGAAGCGATGCTACTGTACCACTCCAACCCTCTGTGGAACCTGCCGGAGACCGACAAGGTGGAAGAAATCATGCGGCGAATGAAGTTTGTCGTCGCTATTGACATCCACCTGACCGAGTCCACCCAGTGGGCAGACGTCTTTCTCCCCGCCAGCACCTTCCTGGAATCCACTCTGCTCAACTGCCTGGAACCCCCGGCCGTGACCGGGCACGCCGTGCGGCAGCCGGTGGTGGCGCCGCTGGGGGACACCAAGGACGCCTACGACATCCTCACCGAGCTGGCCGAGCGAATGGGCTTCCTCGATGACTGGAACGACCTGCTCAACATGGTGAGCGGCTTCATTGCCAAGCCGCAATACCTGCTCGATCCGGGCCGACGCTATTCGGTGGACGAGTACTGGGACCGCGTCGCCAAAACCATTTACGGCGAAGAGCGCGGCCTGGAGTGGTTCAAGCAGCACGGGCATGCCGTCCGGTATCGGACTCCCGAAGAGGCCTACATGCCCTACGGCAATCTCCGCATTCCCTTCTACTTCGAGTTCATCCTGCGAACCGGCGCCGAACTGCGCGAGAAGATGAACCAGGCCGGGCCGGTAGGGTGGCCCCTCGACAACTACCGCCCTCTGCCCTTCTGGAAGAACTCTCAGGTGATTGAGGACGGCAAGCGTGGCTACGACTTTTACGCCATCAGCTTCAAGGAAGTGCTGCACACTTTCGCCGATACGGTGGTCATGCCCTGGCTGACTGAGGTCAGCGAGAAAGACCCGATTCACCAGGGCATCCTCATCAACCGGGCCACCGCCGCCCGGCTCGGCATCCGCACCGGACAACGAATCCGCCTGACCTCCCCCGGCGGCAGCATTGAAGGGGACGCGCAGGTGGTGGAAGGAATTCACCCGCAGGTTCTGGGCGTGAGCAACGCCATCAGCCGGGAGTTCGTGCCCGGGATCAAGAAGAAGGGGAGCCACTTCAACCGGCTGTTGACCGGCTCGATGAAGTACACCGACAGCGCCACCGGCGGGCTGGAGTCCACGGCCCGGGTGCGGCTGGAAGCCATCTAGGGGACAGGAGAAGAGAGGAGGCCGACGATGCCAACCGTAGAAATCGCCGCTCTGGGAGCCACCCGAAAGCTGCTCGGCTTCAGCCGGCGCACGGTGGAGATGGAAAAAGGCACGGTGGCCGATCTGCTGCGAGCCATGCCGACGGTGGAGGGCAACAACCTCTACGCCCATCTGGTCTGCGAGGGCAAGCTGCGCGGGGATTACGCCATTGTCGTCGACGGCCTCAGCCTGCGGGCCGACCAGTTGGAGCGGCCGCTCAGCGGCGGTGAGCAGGTGGTGATGATGGCCATCCTGCGTCACCTCCATGGCGGCTGACTTGTGACCACAGAGGAGAGAGTGCGATGAGACTGGGACTGGTCATTGATCTCCGGCGCTGCGTGGGCTGCAACGCCTGCACGCTCGCCTGCAAGCAGGAGCACGGCACTCCCCAGGGCATCCACTTCGCCCGGGTGGTCACGCGCGAGGTCGGGGCCTACCCCACGGCCAAGCGGACCTTCCTGCCCGTCCTCTGCAACCACTGCCAGGAGGCGCCCTGCGCCGAGGTCTGCCCGACTGGCGCGACCTACATCCGTCCCGATGGCATCGTCATGGTCGACAACCAAAAGTGCATCGGCTGCCGCGCCTGCGCCGTGGCCTGCCCCTATATGAACCGGCATTTCATCGAGGAAGGACTGCTCCAGAACGGCCGCGGCCCAAGACAGTTGACCGCCTTCGAACTGGTGAAGTTTGCTGGATTCGAAGAAGGCACTATGACCAAGTGCACCTTGTGCGCCCACCGCATCGACCAGGGGCTCGAACCCGCTTGCGTGGTTACCTGCCCCACCGAGTGCCGCATCTTCGGCGACCTGGAGGAGGAAAGCGGCCGCCTGCAGACTTTGATTCGAGAACGTGGCGGCGAACCTCTGCTGCCCGAGTGCAACACCAGACCCAGCGTCTATTACCTGGCGGAGTAGGACGGCCCGACTATGCAACAAGGAGCGACCATGCGAGCCACCACCATGGAGACCTTCACCATTGCCCCCCATCGTTTCGCGGTCGGCTACTACCGCCAGACCTGGTGGAACTGGCTGATCGGCAGCGCCTTCTTCTTCGGGGAGATCGGCGCCGGGCTCTTCCTCATCTCTTTCTTGACCGGTCACTGGCTGGGAATGGCGGTCGGTTATCTGATTGTGATGGTGGGGAAGAACTCCGCCCACTTGCTCTACCTGGGCCGCCCGGCGCGCTTCTGGCTGGCGGCCATGCGCCCGCACCAGTCGTGGATTGCCCGGGGCATTTGGGCCACGGGGGTGTTTGCCGCCAGCGGGTTCCTCGTCCTTTTCCCCCGCTTCTTGGAACCCTACTGGCAACTGGGTGCCGCATCGAAGGCAGCGATTGGAGTCCTGGCCGGTTTCTCTGCCCTCTTCATCATGTTCTACGACGGCTTTGTCATGAAAGCCTCTCGCTCCATTCCCTTCTGGGACACCGGTCTCCTGCCTGTTCTTTGCTTGACCTATGCCACCCTGGGCGGGACCACGCTGGCTCTGACCCTCCGCGAACTCCGCGGAGAGGCAGTGCCGGCGGTCCTCGTCAACGCCGAATACCTCTTGCTGGTGCTCAATCTGGTTCTGCTGGGCGTCTATCTTTTCCGCATGTCCCGCTGGACTCTGGCGGCCCGTGAAAGCGTGCGCTTGCTTCTTCACGGTGCCTACGCCTTCGCCTTTCTCGGCCTGGTCCTGCTCGTCGGTTTGATGGGCACTCTCGCGCTCTCTCTTGT
The DNA here is from genome assembly GCA_035282985.1 of Candidatus Acidiferrales bacterium. Taxonomy (GTDB): domain Bacteria; phylum Acidobacteriota; class Terriglobia; order Acidiferrales; family 2-02-FULL-67-57; genus DATEUS01. Next base: position 1,974 of record DATEUS010000306.1, on the reverse strand, counting down.
CCACCACTGGATGCAGTGGACATGGATGGTTGTCCTAGTGGCCTCCTGTGAGTTGACCGGGGACTTCGCCCTGCTGATGGTTCTGCTGAAGTCGGGTTTGTTTTCCCCCCAGACAGCGCCTGCGTATCGCATGTAATCGGCCAGCGCGCTCTTCACCGGCGGGGTACGAGTGCGCCCCGCAATTGACACTCGAACGCCGGCTTCGTAGAATCCGACCAACGTGCAGGTAGCGTCGTTTCGGATTCGCTCCGCACGGGAGTCTGCCTGCGTTCGCACGCGGAGAAAGCAATGAATGGGCCTAAGATCCGCGCCAGAGTGGCGATCATTGACGACGACCCCGCCTTCCGCCGCCAGATCGCTGCCCCTCTGCAAGAAAATTTTGAGGTCTTCGAGGGCGAAGACTACGAGCAGGCCTACGCGCTCCTACGGGAAGCCGAGATCGACGTTCTCTTGCTCGACCTCAGTATGCCCTCCGGCGGCGTCCGGGAGGCGGTGGCTTTGCTGCGCGAACTCGGTGAGAGCGAGATTGATACCATCGTCCTTGCCTTGAGCGAGGACGAGCGCAAGACCACCACCCTGCGGGTGATGGAAGCGGGCGCCTACGACTGCTTCCTCAAGCCCGTTGATCCAGACCTGCTCCGGACCATCATCGACCGCGCGGTCGAGCAGCTCCGGGTCGAGCGCGAGAACCGCCTCCTGCGGGAAGAGATCCATCGCAAGAACGCCTTGGGCGATCTGCTGGGCTCCACCGACGCCATGCGGGACCTTTTTGAATCCATCCGCCGCGTGGCCCGCACGGCCACCACCGTCGTCATCCGAGGGGAAAGCGGAACCGGCAAAGAACTGGTGGCCCGCGCCATCCATGACCTCAGCCCGCGGCGCCATCGGCCTTTCATCAGCGTCAATTGTGCCGCCCTGCCCGAAACCCTGATGGAGGCGGAACTGTTTGGCTACGAGAAGGGCGCCTTTACCGGCGCCACTGCCACCAAGGAGGGTCGAATCGAACTGGCCCACCGGGGCACGCTCTTTCTGGATGAAATCGGCACCCTCAGCCTCGCCCTGCAGAGCAAGCTGCTGCGGGTCTTGGAAGACCGTACCCTGGTGCGGCTGGGGGGCAAGAAGTCGATCAAGGTGGACTTCCGCCTCTTGACCGCCACCAACGAAGACTTGGAAGAACTAGTTCGGCAGGATGGTTTTCGCGAAGACCTCTATTACCGTATTCACGTCGTGCCGCTGTTTATTCCACCGCTGCGAGAGCGGGCCGACGACATCCCCTTGCTGGTGGACTATTTCGTCAAGGTCTATTCGGCTGCTAGCCACCTGGGGCCCAAGCGGGTGGAGGAGGACGCCTTGCAGGCCCTGAAACGGTATCCCTGGCCGGGCAACGTGCGTGAACTGGAGAACGTGGTGCAGCGGATGGTGTTGATGACCGAGGAGGAACTAATCACTCTGAAGGACGTGCCCAAAGACATCGCCCCGGTGGGTGAGGTCAATCATCGTCGCTTCCGGGTCCCACCCCAAGGGATCCAACTCGACGAGGAGGTGGCTGCCTTTGAACGTCGTTGGCTGGAAGCGGCTCTGGCCCAGACGGAGGGAATCAAGGCCGCGGCCGCCCGCCTGCTGGGTCTGAACCAGGACCGCATGAAATACCTTTGCCGCAAGCACAAGCTGTAAACTCAGGACTGTTTGTGGGGCAATAATTACCCCAGAGGGAATTTTCTACCCTCCGAAATTCACCCCGAGCCCCTACCGAAGTCGGACGCAACGCCGACCTCGGCCGGCTAACCTCCCTAATGCGAAGGGGATGCAGAATCTTGCTGTTCTAGGCGGCGTTTGGACTTCTGGTTGCTTCCCCCTAGTGTGAGCCGACTGGAGAGAAGCCAGAACGGAGCCAAAGGAGGCAAGTCATGGTACCGAAGAAGACGGGAAAGGGACTCAAGACGGGCAAGATCCAAAGCAAGCCGCTCACGAAGG
>DATEUS010000305.1:0-4662 GCA_035282985.1 Candidatus Acidiferrales bacterium | reverse complement strand
AGGGCGCGGATGGCGATGGGCTGGTCAATGGTGCCGCGGCGGCAGGCGGCTTCGCAGGGGGCGCCGCAGATGCGCCCGCAGAGCGAGGCCAGCGGATTGGGCCCGCGGGCGATCAGGTAGGCGCGCTCGTAGTCGCCTTCGGCGATGGCGCGCACGTAGCCGCGGGCATCGGTGTGCACCGGGCAGGCGTACTGGCACTTGATCTGCTCCTGCCAGTAGCCGGGGTCGGCCAGCCGAACTCGATAGCGTTGATTGGTTGCCGCCTCCGCCATGTCTGAACCAGAAGAACCTAGACGTTGCTTGGACTTTTCCTCTTGCGGGCCACCTCAGCCAGGTCCGCCAAGGTCGTCTGCTCCAGCATCTCTGTCAGCTTGGTCTTGACCTCTTTCCAGGAGTTGTGCAGCGGGCAGGGGTTCTCCTCGCTGCACTCAGCAAGGCCTAGGACGCAGCCCGTCACCACCTCCTGGCCGTCCGTGGCCTCCACGATGTCCTCGAGCGTGATTTCAACTGCCGGACGCGCTAGCTCATAGCCGCCGTGCACGCCCTTGAACGACCGAATCAGCTTGCGCCGGGTCAAGTTCTGCAAGATCTTCCACAAGAAAGCCCCGGGAATCTGCTCAGCTTCAGAGACTTCCCGGGCGCCGGTCAGCCTGCCGGGCGGCTGATTGGCCAGAAATACCATGGCGCGGACCGCGTACTCGGCCGACCGCGAGAACATAATACTGGACTAAGTACTCCATCATTTGTGCGTTGTCAAGGGTTATTTTTCCCAATCACGAAATCCGATAAATTATGCATACACTAAGGTGTTTCTAGCAGTTTGCACAGGCGCGGCGAGCCCAGTAAGTGAACGAAGCGTAAAAACTACTTGACAACACCGGATAGAAAGGTCTATAAGTCCATGTTTGGAGCGCCCGTGTCAATAGCCACAACTTCTTCCTACCTCCTGCCCCGCGAACATGGCGCCTGGGGAATCGTGCTGATTCCCTTTCTGACCGCTGTGGCTATCCCCGGACGTCTGACCCCTGCGGTGGGGCTGACGCTGGCGGCGGTGCTGCTGGCCTTCATCGCCCGCTACCCTTTGGAGCTGCTGCTGGTGCCCGAGCTGTACCGACGCGCCGGCAGTCCGCCGCGGGCGCGCGCGCGACGTCTTGCCTGGGCCTACGGCCTGGCGGCTTCGGCCCTGGGTGTTCTGCTGGTCGCCGGGTGGAAACTCTACTTGTTGTTACCGGTCGGCTTGCTGGCAGCACTCTTTTTCCTCTTCCACCTCTGGGCGGGGCGGCGCAGCAGCGACCGCAGTTGGGGCGCCGAGCTGCTGGGGACAACGGGGCTGACCCTGTCGGGCCTGGCGGGGTGGATCGCCGCCACCGGTACGCTGAATCAAACCGGCCTGCTGGTGTGGTGGCTGAACTGCGTCTTCTTCTGCGCCGGCATCGTCTACGTGAAGTCGCGCCTTCGCAGCCGTCTGGCGGTGCACCGGCCTGAATTGCAGCAAGCGACGCACTTCATGCTGGGCTTCCACGCAGCCGTGGTGGTGTTTGTGCTGGCGCTGGTGTACCTGCGCTGGGTCTCGCCGCTCATTCTGCTTCCGTTTGGGGTGGCAGCGGCGCGAGCCGGTTGGGGGGCGCGCCGGACGGGCCAACCGTTTGCCCTGCGCCGGCTGGGCTGGAGCGAAGTGGCTCTCTCGATTTTCTTTGGCACTTTTTTGACGCTGGGATTTCGTCTGTAGGAAAGACACGATACCATCCGCTGACAAGCTTCAGCGAAGAGGAGAAGCCAACAAGATGACCACGGCTACGACTATTTTGCGCACCGAGCACGACGCCATCCTGCGGATGCTGGACGCCACCGAAGAAGTGGCCCGGCAACTGGACCGCGGCCAGCGCGTCGCCCCGGAAACCCTGACCGGGCTGCTGGAATTCTTCCGGCTGTTTGCCGACCGCTGCCACCACGGCAAGGAGGAAGACCTGCTCTTCCCCCTGCTGGAGAAAAAAGGCCTGCCGCGTGCCGGCGGTCCCATCGGAGTGATGCTGCATGAACACGAGCAGGGGCGAGCCCTGGTGAAGCAGATGGCAGACGCTGCCGAAGCCTACGGCGCCGGGGCCGCGGAAGCCGGCGGGCGCTGGGCCGAGGCCGCCCGCGGTTATTCCTTCCTCCTGCGCCAGCACATCGACAAAGAAAACAACGTGCTCTTCGTCATGGCGGAAAACCTGCTCAGTTCAACCGAGCAAGCCGAGCTGGCGACGGCCTTCGAGAAAGTCGAGGAGGAAAAGATGGGCCCCGGCACCCACGAGCGGCTGCATGCGCTGATGGACAAGCTGACGGCGCAAATCCTGGGCCGCTGACGCGGCGGCGGGAGAGCATCCGACCCTTCTCGAAGCGCAGAACGATGCCGCGACGCTGGTTCCTCGTTTGTTGCGCGCTCGCCGGGCTGGCGGGAACCGCCGCCGCCCAGGAGACTGCCCCTGCCGCTCCGCCCAAGCGCGTGGAAGTGAAGGTGGAGCTGCGCTGGCGCAACGAGTTTCGCGACAACGCCGACTTCCAACCGGCAGACGACTTCGACCACTTCCTTGGCCAGCGGATCCGCCTCTGGCTTCTGGTGCGGGCGCATTCCCACCTCAGCTTCACTATCGAGGGCCAGGACGTCTGGCTCTTCGACGCCGCGAGCGACAAGGTCATTCACAACACCGCCACCAATCTGCACCAGGCCTACCTGGACTGGAAGCCCGGCGGCAGCGCGAAGTGGGAGTTGCGCGCCGGCCGGCAGGAGCTTATCTACGGCCAGGAGCGCCTGGTGGGCGCCTTCAACTGGGACAACGTCGGCCGCTCCTTCGACGCCGCGCGCCTGCGCTATCGTCGCACTGGTTGGACCAGCGACTTTTTCTGGGCACGGCTGGTGGACGTCCGTCGTGGCGGCGCCCCGCACCGGCCCGGCAACCAGGACCTCTACGGCATCTACCTCTCCCGCGCGCCGCAAGGGTCGGCCGGGCGGACGGAGATCTATGGCTTCGTCCTCCACGACGGCGTACGCAGCGGGGGCGAGCTCGGCGTCACGCCGGAAGCCACCAACATCTTCACCCTGGGCTTTCGCCGGGCGTGGACGCCAGCCACCGGCTTCCGCTACGAGGTGGAGAACGCTTGGCAGCTCGGCGAGCGCGGCCCCGACCGCCACCGCGCCGCGGCGTTCATCGCCACCGGCGGCTACGCCTGGGGCGGGCGCTGGCAGCCATCGCTGGCCTTCGAGTACGACTTCGCCACCGGCGACAACGACCCCAGCGACGGCCGCTCCGACGAGTTCCACAATCTTTTTCCCACCAACCACCCGCACTACGGCTACGCCGACCTGGTGGGGCTGCGCAACCTGCACGACTTCCGCTTCACGGCCACGACGCGCCTCCACCCCAAGCTCACCTTGCAAGGCGACTACCACCGCTTCCTATTGGCAGCGCCGCGCGGGCCGTGGAAGAACGCCGGCGGGCGCGTGCTGGGCTTCGACCGTAGCGGGCAGTCGGGCCGCGACCTGGGCCAGGAGGTGGACATCACCGCGCGCATCCCGCTGCACAAGCACCTGAACTTCATGGCCGGGTACTCCTTCTTCCTGCCGGGCCGCTTCGCCGTCCGCACCCGCGGGCCGGAGACGCACCACTTCGGCTACCTCATGACCACGGTGCGGTTCTGACGATTCTGGTGCTGTCGAGTAACCAGGTAGTGGCCTGCTTATGCAGGGAGAATGCTACCCTCAGGGGCTAAACCCCGAGAATTGGTTCGATGTGAAGCCTCGCGGCTGACCCTTCGACTCCGCTCCCTTCGACAAGCCCAGGGCAAGCAGGGCAAGAGCCGCGACCCACAAGTCGGGAGGGGAACCCTTGGCCAAGCCTCAGGGCAAGAAGAGTCCAACCCAGCGGCTCCCGCCGCTGGGCGCCACAGGCAGAAGCCTGTGGCCTGAACAATTTCGGCAGCGGGCTTGCCTGCCGCAGGCAGGCCACCCCGCCCAAAGTACTTGCAGGCCTCAGGGGCTAAAGCCCCTGAGTGTAGGACCACCTGTTCGGCACGGCTGAAGCCGTGCCCTCCCGAGACGCCCTTACACGTTCCCCCTATTCGGGCAGGCGCCCTTCGACAGGCCCAGGGCGGGCAAAGCCCGCCGCTACTGATTGCGCCGATCGGTCAGGCGGGCTTCGAGGGCTTTCACTTTCTCCAGCCGGCGGCGGTGGCGGTCCTCGTAGCTGAAGCGGGCGGCGAGGAAAGCGCGGGCAAGCTCGCGGGCCATTTCCACGCCAATCACGCGCGCGCCCAGCACCAGCACGTTCATATCGTCGTGCTCGACGCCCTGGTGGGCGGAGTAGGTGTCGTGGCAGACGGCGGCGCGGATGCCGGGGAGCTTGTTGGCGGCGACCGAGGCGCCGACGCCGCTGCCGCAGACGACGAGGCCGCGCTCCGCTTGGCCGTTCAACACCGCCTCCCCAACCGCTTCGGCGTAGTCGGGGTAGTCGGCCGGGTCGGAGTTGTGGGTGCCGAGGTCGAGCACCTCGTGCCCCAAGCCCTTGAGGTAGGTCACTAGCTCCTGCTTGAGGGGAAAACCAGCGTGGTCGGCCCCGATGGCGATACGCATCTTCATCTCTTCTCCAACTGCTTGCGAAAGTGCTTGCGCCAGCCCGGAGACAA
>DATEUS010000304.1:0-2290 GCA_035282985.1 Candidatus Acidiferrales bacterium | reverse complement strand
CCCGTGTGCGCCTGCTTGGCGAGCCGGTGCTGCCAACTGAAGCGCCCTCTTACCTTCGCCTGCACTTTTGCTTTTCCCGGCAGCAGCTTCGCCGGCGCCTTCGGAGTCAGCCAGAGGCGGTAGACCTCGGCGGGCGTGGCGCGCACCAGCGCCCGCGCCAACACTTCCCGCTCCCAGCGCTCGGTTTCGAGGAGCGTCTTCAACTTTAGCAGGAAGTCGGCCCAGCCGTGCGCGTAGTCGGCGAGCTTTTCGCCCGGCCCCGCCGCCCCCTGCACCACCGTCACCAGCGCCGCGCCGCCCTGCCCCTTCACTGTCAGTGTAACGACCGGGGAGCCGAGCACCAAAGTCGAGCCGGGGACGACGTCGAGCACCGTGCCGTGCCAGGTGAAGCGGCCGGGCTTCGCCCCCGGCGCGATCTTTTCCCACACGCCCCACTGCCAGGAGAAGTCGGTCCCCGGTTCGGCCTTGATCTCGACCCGTCCGAGCGTAATCAAGCCGAGGTCACGCGGCGAAGTGAGCGCCGTCCAGACGCGCTCCGGCGGCGCCAGCACCGCCAGGGACTCGACAATCGGTTGTAGTGTTTTGCGTCCCATCGAACGCCTTTCTCACCAGCCGAGGCAAACCATGTTTCACCCTTCGCTCTAAATTCCGCCGGGAGCGTGCCGGCCTGGGGTATCAGTGTTCGCCTCCGGCGGGCGCGGTCGAAGAACAGAACATACCACCGAGACGACCAGGATGCCGGCAACCACAGCGAGAGCGATACCCACCGGAATCTTGTAGACGTCGGCCAGCATCATCTTCAGTCCCACGAAAACCAAGATGCCGGAGAGGCCGTAGTGTAAGTAATGAAACAACTGCATGATTCCCGCCAGAGCGAAATAAAGGGCGCGCAAGCCCAGAATGGCAAAGACGTTCGAAGTGTAGACGATGAACGGGTCGAGCGTGATGGCCAGGATGGCGGGAATTGAGTCCACCGCAAAGATGAGGTCGGTGGTCTCCACCAGCAGGAGCACCACGAACAACGGGGTGGCGAACCGGCGGCCGTTTCGCCGGATGAAGAATCGATCCTCTTCGTAGCCGTCGGTTACCGGCATCAGTCGGCGAAAGAGCCGCAGCACGGGATTCCTTTCCGGGTGAATCTCCTTGCCCTTCTGCCAGGCCATCTTGATGCCGGTCAAGATCAAGAAGGCCCCGAAGATGTAAATGACCCAATGGAACTTCTGGATCAGGGCAATGCCGGCGGCAATAAAGATGGCCCGCATAATCAGCGCGCCCAGGATGCCCCAGAAAAGGACTTTGTGCTGGTAGGCGGCCGGCACGCGAAAGTAGGAGAAGAGCATCAAGAAGACGAAAATGTTATCTACACTTAGCGACTTCTCAATAAGATACCCGGTCAGGAATTGCAGAGCGGTCTCCGACCCGCGCCAGAAATAGACCCCGACATTAAAAAGAAGCGCCAGCCCGATCCAAACTGCGCTCCAAATCAGCGCTTCCCGTAGCCGCACTTCGTGCGCCTTGCGGTGGAAAACACCCAGGTCCAGCGCCAGCATTGCCAGCACAAAAACGTTGAAGGCCACCCACAGCAGAACTGGACTCGACATTCACGCTCCCGTGTTTGTTATATCATTCCCGGGGGCCGCCTATTGAGCCAAAGCGCGGCCAGCGCCTCATGAGCACCGCCGCCGACCAACTCGCCCTCCACGCCGAGCTGCGCGAAAAGAAGAGCGTGGCCCTCGTCAGCCTGCTGGCGGCGCTGCTGCTGGTGAGCCTGAAGACGGTCGTCGGCCTCAGCACCCAGAGCCTGGGCGTGCTCTCCGAAGCTGCGCACTCCGGGCTCGACCTCATCGCCGCCGGCATCACCTATTTCTCCGTCCGCGTCTCCGGCAAGCCCGCCGACGCCGACCACCAGTACGGCCACGGCAAGGTCGAAAACTTCTCCGCCTTCCTCGAGACCGGTCTGTTGCTCCTGACCTGCGCCTGGATCGTCTGGGAGGCGGTGCGGCGGCTGTTCTTCAAAGAAGTCCACGTGGAACCGTCGATTTGGGCCTTCGGGGTCATGGCCATCAGCATCACCATTGACCATTTCCGCTCCCGCGCCCTCGACCGCGTGGCGCGCAAGTACGACTCGCAGGCGCTCGAAGCCGACGCCCTGCACTTCCGCACCGACGTCTGGAGCTCCTCGGTGGTCATCGCCGGGTTGACCGGAGTGCTGCTGGCCGACCGGCTCGGCTGGTCAGCCCTGCGTCGCGCCGACCCCATCGCCGCGCTGGTCGTAGCCGGCATCGTCGTC
>DATEUS010000303.1:0-2754 GCA_035282985.1 Candidatus Acidiferrales bacterium | reverse complement strand
GTGGCCGTCGGGGTGGTTCTCCTGCTGGCCTCGGAGGAGGAAGGAACCTCACGTCGGGTGCGAGATCTCGCTGCGGCGCTCGGTGTTCCCGCCACTTACGTGGCGAAGATCGTTCAAGCTCTCACCCGCGTCGGACTCTTGCACGCTTTGCGTGGGCCGCGAGGCGGGGTACAACTGGGCCGCTCTCCTGACGAAGTGCACCTGTGGGACGTCTTGTCGGCGGTGGAACCCGTGGGCGAGTTCGAGCGCTGCTTTCTGAAGCTGGACCGCTGCGACGATCTTCACCCGTGCCCCGTGCATGACGACTGGGCACCTATCCGCGCCCAGATTCTGGCCATGCTGCAGAAAAGGAGCATGCGGGAGATCGCCAGCGAAGCTCAGCGCAGTGGAGCACTATGCTGGCGAGGAAGAGGCAAGGGGCAGAAACCCCGGGCAAAGGCAGACAAGAATTAACAGGGGGCGCAATCATGAAGGGAAACCGATTGGCGGCGTTGCTGATCGCAGCGCTTGTTATTGTCGGGTTGATTGCGTGGTGGGCTTGGCGCACCCGGAAACCCGAAGCTCCGCTCGCCCAGGTGCTCTACGAAAAGAACTGCGCCGTCTGCCACGGGGTAAAGGGGGACGGCCAGGGCCAGGCGGCCTATGTGCTCCAGCCCAAGCCAAGGAACTTCCGGGCGGGAAAGTTCAGGTTGGTGAGTTCGGAGAACCTGCAGCCGACCCGGGAGGACCTGTTTCAGACCATTTCCAACGGGATGCCGGGGACGTCCATGCCGGCCTGGGCGCATCTTGCAGAAGTCGACCGCTGGGCCTTGGCGGATTACGTTCTCGCGCTCGATCGGGCCGCTTGGTTCGACCGCGGCATTGAGTTGGGCTACTCCAAGCCAGAAGCGGAAAAGTACGCGGCCGAAATGACTGAGCCGGGCACGCCCATCCCCATCCCGCCGGAGCCCTCACCGTCGCCACAGGGCTTAAGGCAAGGACGGCAGTACTATCTGACGGCTTGCGCCAACTGCCATGGCCAGAACGGCGAGGGACGGCGTGACCCCACCTGGCGCACAGCCGAGGGCTTTCCCACCTGGTCGCGCAACTTGAAGGAAGGCGTATTCAAGGGAGGGCGCGAGGGCAAGCAACTCTACTTGAGGTTCTTCACCGGGCTGCCAGGCACGCCCATGCCCAGTGGGTCGTTGCCGGGAGAACAGGTCTGGCGGGTAGTGCAGTACGTACAGAGCCTCTCCGACCCGGCCGCCCAGGAGCAGGCACGAATCCGAGCGGAAGATATTGTGGCGCGGCGGGTGCAGCACCTACCTTCCGGCCCGGACGATGCAAGCTGGGACAGCGCGGAAGAAGTCCGCGTCGCTTTGATGCCGCTCTGGTGGCACGAGGGCTACGTCCGCGCGGTGCGGGTCAAGGTGGTTCACGATGGCCAGCGTCTGGCGCTTCTGCTGGCATGGGACGACGCCACGCGAGATGTTGAGGGCGTTCGGCAGCAGAGCTTCCCCGACGGGGCGGCGGTGCAGTTGACAGCCAGTGCCTCGCCCCCCCTGTTTGCTATGGGGGCAGCCGGCGCAGGGGTCAACATCTGGCACTGGAAGGCGCTCTGGTCGGAAGACCGCCAGGGGTTTCAGGATGTGGCCACGGCCTTTCCCCACATGACCGCTGACGCGTACTACGGTTCGGAGAAGGGCTGGAAGTCAGACCCTCTGCAAGACCCCACCTACCGGCCTGCGGCCAGGCTGCATAACCCAATGGCGGCGACGGAGCGCAAGAGCGTAATCGAAGATGCCAACGCCGCCGGCTTTGGGACTCTCAGCTCCCAGGCCGCCGAGAGGCAGAACGTGGCGGGCGCGGCGCTGTGGAAGGACGGCGTGTGGCGATTGCAGCTTATTCGGAACCTGGACTCCCCCGAAGGAAACGACGTGGAGCTGAGACCCGGCGGGCGCCTTTCCGTCGCCTTTGCGGTGTGGGAGGGAAGTGCGGGTGACCGAAACGGCCAGAAGAGTGTGAGCATCTGGAACAATCTGCGCTTGGAGTAGCGATTATGGAAGACGCGAAAAAAGACAAGGTAGCAGACAGGCAGCTCAGCCGGCGAGATTTCGTCAAGGGCCTAGGGGCGGCAGGGGTAACGGGGGCCCTGGCGCTGTGGTCGCTCGAATGTGGTTTGGGCGGCCCGGGGCTGGAAGTGGTCCAGAATCCGCTCGACTTCTACCCCAACCGCGACTGGGAAGAAATTTACCGCGACCAGTACCGCTACGACCGCACCTTTACCTGGATCTGCGCGCCCAACGACACCCACATGTGCCGCATCCGTTCCTTCGTGCGCAATGGCGTCATCATCCGCAGCGAGCAAAACTATGACTACAACCGCTACACCGACCTCTACGGCAATCGCGCTACCGTGGCCTGGAATCCGCGCGGCTGCCTGAAGGGCTACACCTTTCACCGGCGCGCTTACGGGCCCTACCGCCTCAAAGGGCCGGTGATCCGCAAGGGCTGGAAGGAGTGGGCCGACGACGGGTTCCCGTCTCTCTCCGATAACCCCGAACTGCGCCACAAGTACCGCTTCGATGACCGCGGCAACGACACCTTCGTTCGGGTCTCCTGGGATGAGGCCACGCGCTACGCCGCCCTTGGGTTGAAGGCCATCGCCGAAACTTACAGCGGCGAGGCTGGCCGGGCGCGCTTCCGCAAAGACGGCTACGCCGAGGAGATGCTGGAGCACTGGCACGGCGCCGGCACTCGCACCATGAAGATCGG
>DATEUS010000302.1:0-6905 GCA_035282985.1 Candidatus Acidiferrales bacterium | reverse complement strand
TCTTTCTCGAACGGCACGCCTTCGACCGCCGCGGCTTTCGGCAGCGCGTTGAAGTAGACCCCGGCCTCGGCGCAGCCGACGGCCTGCAGCCACTGCGTGCCGGTGGGCGAAGATTGCGAGACGATGTTGAGCTTCTTGTGGCCCCAGTGCGAAGGCATCTGCCGCCCGCCGGAACTGGGGGCGTCCTTGGCCCCGACGGCCTCCAGCAATTGCTCCAGCGGAGTCATCCCCAGCGCCAGGCAGAGAGCGCGGTCGCGGTAGTAGGGGTAGAACCAGTCGTAGCCCGGCTTCAGCAGCAGGCCCGCGGCTACCAGAACCGCTTCGTGGCCAGCGCCGCTGATCTGGAAAAAAATCTTCTGTTGGCGCTTGAGCTGGATCTCGCGGTCATCGAGCTTGCGCGACAAGTACATGGTGCGGTAGAGGCGGACGAGGGTTTCGGGTTCGAGTCCGTGGTAGCGCTGCTTGTCGGCTCTGCCGCCCCCCGCTTTGGGGCGCGTTTGCGTGGCCATCGCCTACTCCTTGCGGATAAAAGCAAATTCTAGTCTCTTGCCGTTGCCGCCTGCAACCGCGGAGCGAGCCTCTGACGCGAAAGGGCCGGGTGAGGGAAAGCGCGGAGAAGAAGGGACAGCGGGCAAGACCGGATGCTTCTCAGACCTCATCCAGCACGGCATTGAGCATGCGCAGCAGGTCGGTGTTGGTGACGATGCCCAGCAGCTTCTTGTCAGGGCCCACGACCAGGACCGAGCCCACCTTCTGCTCGTACATGACCTGCACGACCTCTTTGATCGGAGTCTCGGCGGTGGCGGTCATGGGCTCGCGCACCATCACCTTTTCCACCGGGATGGTTTCAAAGAGGCGGTTGTATTCGTCCGGGGAAAGATTGCTGAAGATGGAAGGGGAGGCGCGCTGCACATCGCGGTCGGAGAGCACGCCCACCGGGCGCCCGTCCTTCACCACCGGCAGGTGGCGGAAGCCGCTGGAGCGCATCAGCAGGGCGGCGTCCAGCAGCTTGGCGTCGTGCTCCAGGGTGGTGAGCTCCCGGGTCATGATGTCCCCGACAAGCTTGGGTACAGGCATCGGCGCAACCCCCGCAATCCGATTCGGCTGCTTATCCGAACATAGGCTCGAACGGAAGTCAAGCATCTCCCGGCAGCGAGCGCGCCGGACTCAACCGGAACCCACGAGCCGCTCCCACCACGGCCGCCAGCCCGGTTCCACCGAGAGCCAAAAGAAAAGCAGCGAGAGCAGGAAGAGAATGATCACCACCGCCAGCATGAACCCCACGCCCATCTCCAGGCCGCGCCGGAAGAGGCTCAACTCCTCGTCGGCCAGTTCCTCCAGCCCGGCATCCGGCCGCTGAAACGCCTGGCGGATGGAGCGCGCCGCCGCCGCGGACCTTGCCTCAGCGCGTTCGGGTACTGGCGGCGCGGCAACCGCCGGGGCCGGCCTCAACGCGGATGCGTCCGGTTGCTGCGCTTCGGTCGCGGCCGGCGATGCCTCCGCCGTGGTGAAAGGTGGGCCAGTCGGGACCTCTGTCGGTGGCGCTTCCGGGGCGCAATAGGGGCACTCGCTGAAAGCAACGCTGACAGCGCTGCGGCAACGAGGACAAACCCAACGCATCGGAGGCTCCCCTCACAGTAGATTGTAGCTGAGCGCCAAGAGAAAACGTACTCCAGGAGAAAGCCGGGCTCGGAGGCGAGCAAGTAGGGAGTGTTTTTCGAGAACCTATTTCAAAACCGCGATTCGGCGCACCTGGAAGGGCACGGCTTCCTTGTCCTGAGCGAAGTCGAAGGAAGCCGTGCCGAGAATGCCACCAAAACACCGGGGCTTTAGCCCCTGAGGTGCTCTGAGTCCCCTCTGTCGGGCATTTGACTCAGTTTTGAAATGGCTTCTAGTCAGCTTGCAGAGTCGCACAGGCCCACGACGAAGGCAGACCCTGCCTTCGTCGCCGCTGCCTGCTACCAGCTCGTCGTTCTCCTGGTAGCGGCGAGGAACGCAGTTGGTTCCTCGCCGGTTTTTTCCCAGTGGCACGCCCCTCGGCGCGCTTCGCTCGCTCAGGGCATCCCGCAGGGCGGGATGGTGCGGAAGGTGGGAGGAGTTCATCCCGAGCGAAGGCGGCGAGCCAAGGCCGACGCCGAGTCGAGGGAAACCCACACGCTCCGGTGTCTTCTACGGAATGCCCCTCGGCTCGCTCCGCTCGCTCAGGGCAAAACTTCCTTCGGAACTCTTGGTGCGGAAGGTGGGATTCGAACCCACACGCCTTTCGGCACCGCCCCCTCAAGACGGCGTGTCTGCCAGTTCCACCACTTCCGCACTCGAGGAAATTCTAGCTAAACCTCGGCAGCGTGTAAATACAGCCGGTCGCCTAGAGTCCAGGAGCGAGCTACTCTTGCGGAGGCGGCGCTGGAGTCTGGGCGGGTGAGGGTTCCGGCGCCGAGTCCGGGGCGGGCGCGGCTGGCTGCGACGGTTCGCTCTGCTGGGTGGCGGGGGGTGTCGTCTCCTGCACCACCGACTGCGCCTGCCGGCTGGAGGCAAAGATGGCCAGCGCCAGCGATGTGAACATGAACACGATGGCCAGAAAAGTGGTGGCCTTGGAGAGGAAGGTGGCCGCCCCGCGAGGACCGAAGGCGGTCTGGCTGCCCGCGCCGCCAAAAGCGCCGGCCAGGTCAGCGGCGCGTCCGCTCTGCAGCAACACCACCAGCAGAAGAATCAAACTGACCAGGATGTGCAGGGCCGTTAGCAGCGGCTGGTAGTAAGTAACCCCGGCATAGATAATACCGACGGTGACCAGCGCCGCCACTGCCCAGTAGAGTTTCTCGCTCATCTTGCTTCGACGCTCTCCCTAGAAATTCACGATGGCGGCAAACGATTCCGGGTCGAGACTGGCGCCGCCCACCAATCCCCCGTCAATCTCCGGCTGCGCCATCAACCCCTTGATATTGTCGGGCTTGACGCTGCCGCCGTAGAGGATGCGCAGGTTCTGCGCCGCCTGGGTGCCGAAGCGCTCATCGGCTCGCTGGCGCAGGAAGCGGTGCGCGTCCGCGGCCATCTCCGGCGTGGCTGTCTGCCCGGTACCGATGGCCCACACCGGCTCGTACGCAATGATGATACGGGAGAACTGCGAAGCGGTCAACGCGCTGAAGCCGCCCAGGAATTGTCGCGTCAGCACCATCTCGGTGGCCTCGGCGCGGCGCTCCTCCAAGGTTTCCCCCACGCAGACGATGGGGGTCAGGCCCGCCTCCAGGGCGGCAAGGAGCTTGCGGCTGACGCTGTCATCGGTTTCGTGGAAGAACTGCCGCCGCTCGGAGTGGCCGATGATGACGTACCGGCAGCCAGCATCCACCAGCATCCCCGGCGAGACTTCGCCGGTAAACGCCCCCTGCTTCTCCCAGTGCACGTTCTGCGCGCCCAGCGCAATATTCGAATTCCGCGCGCCATCGGCCGCCACCGCCAGACTGGTGTAGGGCGGGCAGATGACGATGTCGCAGTGGGTCGAGCTCGCCACCAGCGGCTTGAACTTCTCGAAGAAGGCGCGGGTCTCCGCCGCCGTCTTGTACATCTTCCAGTTACCGGCCAGAACAGGACGTCGCATTGAGTCAGCCTCAGTGAGAAAAGCACACAAGCTCAGCCCAGTGGCCCCTGCCACTGGGCACGTTTGCTCCCGTCGCCTTCGTACCACCTCGCGCTAGAGAAAGGATAGTCGATTATCCTCTCCACTAGTCCGTGACGAACAGGATTCGCGCGGCAGGGGCCGCTGGGCTGAGCAAGTGGTCGCATCTTCTCCTTTCTGCGAGAAGCAGATCCCTCAGCCGCTCCGCAGCCTCGGGATGACCAATCTGCAGGAGCGGATCGGTCATTTGTCGGTCAGGGCTTCCACCCCGGGCAGTTTCAACCCGCCGAGGAACTCCAGCGAGGCGCCGCCGCCGGTGGAGACGTGCGTAATCTTGTCGGTGACGCCGGCCTGGTGGAGGGCGGCGATGGAATCGCCCCCGCCCACAATCGAAGTGGCGCCGGAGTTGGCCACCGCCCGCGCCACCGCCATCGTCCCCTCAGCAAACGGTGGGCACTCGAAGACACCCATCGGCCCGTTCCAGACAATGGTCTTGGCCTTCCTGATGACGCCGACGAAGGCTTCGACGCTGCGCGGACCGATGTCGAGCGCCATCAGGTTGTCGGGAATCTCTTTGAAGCCGACCACCTGCGGCTGGGCGGCGGGGTCAATCTTCTCCGCTACCTTGTGGTCCTGGGGCAGCAGCAAGGAGACCCTGCGCGCAGCGGCATCGGATAGCAGTTGTTTGGCCAATTCAATCTTGTCTTCTTCGACCAGCGACTTCCCTACCGCCACGCCCTGGGCGCGCAGGAAGGTATAGGCCATGCCGCCACCGAGGATGAGAACATCCACCAGCTTCATCAGGTTCTCGATGACCTCGATCTTGTCGGAGACCTTGGCACCGCCCACGATGGCTACGTAAGGCTTTTCGGGGTTCTCGATAGCTTTGCCCAGGTAGGTGAGCTCCTTCTCCATCAGGAAGCCAGCGGCGGCTTTGCTGAGGAAGCGGGTCACGCCGACGGTGGAGGCGTGGGCACGGTGAGCCGAGCCAAAAGCATCGTTCACGTAAACTTCGCCGTGCCGCGCCAGCGCCTGGGAAAAGCTCTCGTCGTTCTTTTCTTCTTCGGGGTGGAAGCGCAGGTTTTCCAGCAGCAGGACGCCGCCTGCGGCGAGCGCTTGGCTTTTCCTTTCTGCTTCCGGCCCGATGCAGTCGTCGGCGAAATCCACCGGCGCCTTGAGCAGCTCGCTCAGCCGTTCCGCCGCCGGACGCAGGCTCATCGCCGGGTTGCGCTTGCCCTTGGGCCGGCCGAGGTGCGAGCTGAGGACCAGCCGGGCGCCGCTCTTTCGCGCGTGCTCAATCGAGGGCAGAGAGGCGCGGATGCGGGTGTCGTCGCTGACCTTACCTTCCGCCAATGGAACGTTGAAATCCACGCGCATAAAGACGCGCGTGCCCTTCAGGTCGAGGTCGCGGATCGAGAGTTTGGCCATGGTGGCCTCCGCTCGCCGGGGTGGCGGAGTAGAACCTATTTCAAGACAGTGCGATCTGGCGTACCAGGAAGGGCACGGCTTTAGCCGTGCCGACAAGGCCGCCAAAAACCCGGGGCTTTAGCCCCTGAGGTCCTCTGAGTCCCCTCTGTTGAGTATTGGACTCAGTTTCGAAATCATTCCTAGAGCCCCTTGCCCATCAGCTTGATGAGGTCCACGCAGCGGCAGGAGTAGCCCCACTCGTTGTCGTACCAGGCCAGCACCTTGACGCAGTTCTCCCCCACCACGCGGGTGTAGGGGGCGTCAACGATGGACGAGCGGGAGTCGCCGCGGAAGTCAATCGACACCAGTTCCTCTTCGCTGTAGCCCAGAATGCCCTTGAGCGCGCCAGCGGCCGCCTGCTTGAAAGCGGCGTTGACATCCTGCACATTGGTTTTCTTCTCTACCGTCACCGTCAGGTCCACCACCGAGACGTTGGGGGTAGGCACGCGCAAGGAAAAGCCGTCGAGCTTCCCCTTCAGCTCCGGAACCACCAGATGGAGCGCCTTGGCCGCGCCGGTGCTGGTGGGAATCATGGAGAGGGCGGCGGCGCGGGCGCGCCGCAAATCCTTGTGCGGCAGATCGAGCAGGCGCTGGTCGTTGGTGTAGGAGTGCACCGTGGTCATGGTGCCGTGGACGATGCCGAAGGCGTCGTTCAGCACCTTGGCCACCGGGGCCAGGCAGTTGGTGGTGCAAGAGGCGTTGGACACCACGTGGTGCTTGGCGGGGTCGTAGGTCTTGTCATTCACCCCCATCACGATGGTGTGGTCGGGGTCGGTGGCTGGCGCCGAGATAATGACTTTCTTTACCGTGTCCCGGATGTGCTTGCGCGCGTCCGGCCCCTTGGTGAAGAGACCGGTGGACTCGACCACCACCTGCACACCCAGCGATTTCCAGTCCAGCTCCGCCGGGTCCTTCACCTTGAAGACCCGGATGCTCTTGCCGTCCACCTGGATGGAGTCTTCTTTGGGAACCACCTCCACCTGCAGGTCGCCCAGCACGGAGTCGTATTTGAGCAGGTGGGCCAGCGTGCGCGGATCGGTGATGTCGTTGACGCCGACAATCTCGAGGTCAGAGTCGCCCATCGCCGCCCGGTAGATGTTGCGGCCGATGCGTCCGAAACCATTGATGCCGACTTTGATGGCCATAGGGACCCCCTTTGCGGGAAATGTTTCCTGCGCGAAACCCAAGCGGACAGGGCCCCATCATACTCGCTGGCGCCTCTGGGGTCAAATTCACCGCTACAATCCGGGTCGAAAACACGACCAGCGAGGCCGCGGACCACTCGCTGGCTTCGTCTAGGAGCCTCGCCCTGGGCCACCCCGGCCCCCAGGACGGGGGTGCGCCCGATCGTGGCTGGAAGGGCCGGTGTCACCGGTGACACCGGGGTTCCTGAAAATCTCCCCAACGCCCGAGAACAGCCGGATTCTGGGTTGATCGGTTGGTTCTGGGCTTGGAGTTACAGATGTGGGGGGGGCCGGGGGAGGAAAGCGGGCGCCCGGTTCGTCTCCCCAGGCGCCCGCGCCGTACTCAGGGCCTCAGTCGCCGACCGCGCCAAAGTTGGCGTGTACCAACCACCATTGCCCGTTCTTCTTGACGTAAACGCGGGTAGACTTCGCCAGTTGTGGCTCCACCTCGCCGTCCTTGTTCACTCTGGCCCCGACGAAGTTATAGGTGAGGATGGCTACATCTCCATACACCTGTACCTTCTCGTTGGCCATCTCCCCCGCCACCATGCGCCCAGGGCCCTTGGACTGGGCTTCGGCCAGCCGCACGTTCAAGGCCTTGCCGTCCAGCCGGGTGGGATAGTCGGAATTGAACTCGGTGTAGT
>DATEUS010000301.1:0-3417 GCA_035282985.1 Candidatus Acidiferrales bacterium | reverse complement strand
CTGGGCCAGCAACGCTTCCAGCGGGGGCAATTTCGCTTCACACAGAGGACAATTCAACGGACTCTCCTTCAAACTTTTTCCGCCGGGAGCGCGACTTCCACGCGCGCTTCCACTCGCAGCGGGGCGCTCAGAGAGTTGGAGACGATGCAGGCCCGCTTGGCCTTCTCCAGCAGGCGCTGGGCCAGGGCAACGTCACCTTCCTTTTCCACCAGTACCACCGGGCGCAGGACCACTTCCGCGAAGCGATAGCCCTGTCCGGGGACCTGCTCCAGACGTCCCTCGCCCTCGGCTTCGTACGCCGCCAGCGCCAGCCCGCCGCGATCAGCAAAGAAAAGCAGGCTGGTCAGGAAACAACTGCTGACGGACAAGACGAGCAAGTGCTCGGGTGACCACAGGCCAGGCTCTCCACCGAACTCCGGGGGCGCCGAAAAAGCGATTCCGCCGGGCACGCTCGCGGCTTCAGCCCAGCCCTTGCGCTTCTCGGCCCACTTGACCGCGACTTTGTACAGACCTGATTCCATTGCCCCGTGTCTCGCACAAACGGACTGGCAAGGTGATAGCCACAAATGAAAAAGAGAGCGCCTTCTGTAGTTACCTGAAAAC
This sequence comes from Candidatus Acidiferrales bacterium, assembly GCA_035282985.1. Taxonomy (GTDB): domain Bacteria; phylum Acidobacteriota; class Terriglobia; order Acidiferrales; family 2-02-FULL-67-57; genus DATEUS01. The sequence goes on along the minus strand of DATEUS010000301.1, from coordinate 2,814 downwards.
AAATGGGATACGGCGTTGACGCAGAAGGGGAAATCAACGGCTTCGCCAACTCGCAGAGCAAATTCACCCGTGGCTGGGCTAAATACCCCAAAAGAATCATGGGGCTCAGGATTCCGATTTGGAAAGGTAGCGACACGCCGAATCATGTCCGCCGCGACGAACACACCAACTGCGTGGCACAGCTACACAACTGCGTGCCTTGATTGTGGTAAATTCCACCAACTGAGCCTTTTTCCGCAGTCCCAGTGAGCGAGTGGAAAATTGGGGAGAAGTAACGTGCGAGGATTCAATGAATTACTTGGCTGCCCCGCTTGGTATGTCGAGTGCATAGAGCAAACCGGTATTTGCACGCAAGGAGGCCTCTACAGATGAAGCAGACTTCCGGTTGGTCGACGTTCGGACTGGTTCTGATGATGGTCGTGGTGCCTTTGCTTCTGCTTGGCAACGGGGGTGACGCCACCGCCGGCAAGGCCGTTTTTGAAAAAAAGTGCACCACCTGTCACGGCAAGGAAGGCGAAGGCAAGGAAGCCATGGCCAAGATGATGAAGGTGGAGATGAAGCACCTGGGCTCGAAAGAGGTGCAGGCCAAGAAGGACGCCGACCTGACCAAGGACATCACCGAGGGCGTGGGCAAGATGAAGCCGGTCAAGGGTCTGAGTGACGCCGACACGGCGAACGTGGTAGCCTATCTGCGCACGCTGAAGAAGTAGCGCGCATCCGCCTCTCCCGGGCGGAAAAACCTGACACGAAGTTGACAACGTCCGACACTTATTCTCCGCCGCCGGACCGCCAGGGCGGAACCGTTCCTGCCCGGCGGCGGCTGCTGGGCGTCCTGCTCGGCTCGAGCGTGCTGGCCTCGATCGCCTCCGTTCTCTATCCGATTCTCAAGTTCGTCCTGCCGCCGAAGACCGGCGAGCTCGACACCGACAGCGTGGTGGCCGCCGCCGCCAATGAGCTGGCACCGAACGCCGCCAAGATCTTCCGCTTCGGCAACCGTCCCGGCCTGCTGATTCGGCTCCCGGACGGCGGGTATCGCGCCTTCAGCGCCACCTGCACCCACCTCAACTGCACGGTACAATTCCGCCCGCGCGAGCACGACATCTGGTGCGCCTGCCACAACGGCGTGTACGACCTGCGCGGCCGCAATGTCAGCGGTCCTCCTCCCCGCCCCCTGGAAGAGTACGACGTGCACGTGCGCGGGGAGGAAATCGTCGTCGCCCGCCAGACGCGAGCCTAAGTTGATGGGTGGTCTGCTGTCTTCCCTCCAACACTGGTTTGAGGAACGCTTCGGCACCGGACTCCTCGCCGTCCTGCGCAAGAAGCAGGTCCCCCTCCACCGCCATACCCTCTGGTACTACCTGGGCGGGATGACCGTGTTCCTCTTTGCTGTCCAGGTGGGCACCGGCATCCTGCTATTGCTCTACTACCGGCCTTCGCCCGGCGAGGCCTTCGAGAGCGTGCAGTTCGTGATGACCAAGGTCCAGTTCGGCTGGCTGCTGCGAGGGGTGCATGCCTGGGCGGGCAACCTGATCATCCTGACCGCCATGCTGCATATGTTTTCCACCTACTTCCTCAAGGCCTACCGCAAGCCGCGCGAGCTCACCTGGGTGACCGGCTGCATCCTCTTCTTCCTCTTCCTCGGCTTCGGCTTCAGCGGCTACCTGCTGCCCTGGAACGAGCTGGCCTTCTTCGCCACCAAGGTGGGCACGGAGATGATGGCGGCGGTGCCGCTCCTCGGCGACTGGCTGCTCACCTTCTTCCGCGGCGGCGAAGAGGTGACCGGCGCCACCCTCACGCGTTTCTTCGGTTTTCATGTGGCGGTCTTCCCCGCCCTGACCACCGCCGTGCTGGGGGTGCACCTGCTGCTGGTGCAGCACCTGGGGATGAGCGTGCCGCCCAAGGTGGAAGTGGCGTACCGCGAAAGTGGAGACGCGGTGCCCGGGCAACCGTTCCTCCCCAACTTCCTGCTGCGCGATCTGATTGGCTGGTACATCGCCCTGGGCGTGCTGGCGGCGCTGGCGGCGCTCGACCCCTGGGAGCTGGGGGTCAAGGCCGACCCCTTCGCCCCCACCCCCGCCGGCATCAGGCCGGAGTGGTACTTCCTCTTCATGTTTCAGACGCTGAAGCTGCTGCCGGCCAAACTGCTCTGGGTTGAAGGCGAGCAGTTCGGCGTGCTGGTCTTCGGCGCCGCCGCCACCCTCTGGGTGCTGGTGCCCTTCCTCGACCGCAATCCCGAAGGCCGCAGCGGGCGCGTTTTCACCGCCTTGGGCGTAGTGGTCGTGCTGTATATTGTCGTGCTGTCGGTCTGGGGCTGGCGAGGATAGGCCTATGACCGCGCGACTGACAGGGACGCCGGTTCTGCTCTTGCTGCTGGGCCTGAGTCTCGCCCTGGCTGCGCCTGCCCAAGAACAACGCGCCAAACCCACCAATTCCTGCCTGGATTGCCACGCCAGCTTCAGCGACGAGCCGTCGCGCCAGTTCACCAACGACATCCACAACGCCCGCGGCCTCACCTGCGTCGCCTGCCACGGCGGCGACCCCACCGCCGAAGACATGCCCGACGCCATGAGCCCGGCCAAGGGCTTCATCGGTGTGCCCAAGCGCGCTCAGATTCCCCAGCTCTGCGCCCGCTGCCACTCCGACGGCGCCTTCATGCGCACCTACAATCCTTCCCTGCGCACCGACCAACTGGCTCAGTACCGCACCAGCGTCCACGGCCAGCGCCTTGGCCGCGGCGACACCAAAGTAGCCGTCTGCACCGACTGCCATGGCGTGCACGAGATTACCCCGGCCTCCAGCGGACGCTCCCGCGTC
>DATEUS010000300.1:0-5458 GCA_035282985.1 Candidatus Acidiferrales bacterium | reverse complement strand
CCGCTTCTTCGCCTTTGTCTTTGGTGCTCCCACCCGCGAGCGCTTCGAGTGGTTCCAGCAGCCGGCCCTGGCCTCCTCCCTCGCCCACCTGTGGGCGCGACTCGGCTGCCCGGGAGCATTCCCCGGCGTCGTTTCCTTCAAGGATTACGGCGAGTACGAATCCACCTACATCGCCCTTTTCGACGTCGGCGTGCCGCAACCGCCCGTGCCGCTGCTGGAGTCGGCGCACGACAAAGCCCAGCCCCCGCAGCAGACCGCCCTGGAAAACACCTCTTTCTACGAAGTCCTCGGCCTCGCAACCGACACCGCTCGCTACGCCCCCGACCACCTGGTGACCCAGCTTGAGTTTCTCTCCGCCGTCCGCTACACGCGGGAGAACACGCCCAGCGAGGAGAACCGCAAAAGCCTCGCCCGGCTGGAACAAGACTTCCTGCAACGACACCTTCTGAACTGGGTCCCGGCCGCCGAGGAAAAACTCCGGCGGACAGAGGCACCGGTCTACCCCGTTCTGCTCACCCTGCTCTCCGCCTTCCTGCGCCGTCGAGCTACTACCTAGAAGCTTTGCTAGAATCCCGGGACGCCGTTCGGGCGCAGGGCTCACCTACCGGCCGCGGCCGGGTTGCTCCGAGAGGCCATCCACGGAGAACGGGCTAGGCAAGGGGGCGGGTTTGCGCTAGAGTTGTACTTCGCAGGTCAAATTGCAGGGGCGTTTCGTAGCTAAAGAAGAGGGGCTCAAGCGGGCCCCGGCGAGCCGCCCGGGTTCGAGGCCGCCGAGCAGCAGCGAACGGCGGCACTTTCCTTTTGCGGCGGCTGGCGGGCTCAGTGTGTGCAAGGGCTCTTTATCTTCGGAGCGTGCGAGAAGGAGTGGTAAGGCATGAGTAGGGCGCAGGATGGGAACACGGTCGACTTGGAAGCCATCGAAACACGAGAATGGTTGGAGTCGCTCGACTATGTATTGAAGGATGGGAGGGAGCGGGCCAGTCACCTCCTCCAGCAACTGCAACTGCACGCCGGCCAGGCGGGGGTCAAACTGCCCTTCTCAGCCAATACTCCGTACGTCAACACCATCTCCGCCCACGAGCAGGCGCCCTTCCCCGGGAACCAGGAAATCGAGCGGCGCATCAAGAGCCTGGTGCGCTGGAACGCTCTGGCCATGGTGGTGCGCGCCAACCGCCTGGAGAGCGGCATCGGCGGACACATCTCCACCTATGCCTCGGCGGCCACCTTGTACGAAGTCGGCTTCAACCACTTCTTCCGCGCCCGGTCGGACCAGCACGAAGGCGACTTCATCTATTTTCAGGGCCACGCCTCTCCCGGCATCTACGCCCGCGCCTTCTTGGAAGGCCCCCTTACCGTGCAGCAACTGGAGAACTTCCGCCGTGAGCTCCGACCGGGCGGAGGTCTTTCCTCCTACCCCCACCCCTGGCTGATGCCCGATTTCTGGCAATTCCCCACCGTCTCCATGGGCCTGGGCCCGATTATGGCCATCTACCACGCCCGCTTCATGCGCTACCTGGAAGACCGGGGCTTGAAGGAACCCTCCGATTCCAAAATTTGGGCCTTTCTGGGCGACGGCGAGACCGATGAGCCCGAGTCGCTGGGCGCCATTACTCTGCCGGCGCGGGAAAAACTGGACAACCTGGTCTTCGTCATCAACTGCAACCTGCAGCGGCTCGACGGGCCGGTGCGCGGCAACGGCAAGATTGTCCAGGAGCTGGAGACCATTTTCCGGGGCTCGGGCTGGAATGTCATCAAGGTCTTGTGGGGCACCGACTGGGATCCGCTGCTGGAGAAGGACCACGATGGCGTTCTGGTCCGGCGCATGGGCGAAGTGGTGGATGGACAGTCGCAGAAGTTCTCCGTCGAATCCGGAGCCTACTTGCGCGAGCATTTCTTTGGCTCCGACCAGCGCCTGCGGGAAATGGCCAGCCATTTCTCGGACGACCAGTTGCGCAAGCTGCGATTCGGCGGGCACGACCCCAGGAAGGTTTATGCCGCCTACAAGGCCGCCGTCGAGCACAAGGGCTCGCCCACGGTAATCCTGGCCCGGACTATCAAGGGCTACGGCCTGGGCGAGAGCGGCGAGGGCAAGAACATTACTCACCAGCAGAAGAAACTGAACGAGGAGGAGCTGCGCGAGTTTCGGGCCCGCTTCGCTATCCCCATCTCCGACGACGAGGTGGCCGAGGCGCCTTTCTATCGCCCGCCCGACGACAGCCCGGAGATGGAGTATCTGCAGGAGCGCCGGCGGGCCCTGGGAGGCTACGTCCCAGCGCGCCGCGTGCTCTCCAAGCCGCTCGCCACCCCCCCGGAGGACCTGTTTGAGGAGTTCTACAAAGGCACCAACGGCCGCGAAGTCGCCACCACCATGGCCTTCGTCCGGCTGCTCGCCAAGCTGCTCCGCGACAAAGACCTCGGCAAACTGGTGGTTCCCATCATCCCCGACGAGGCCCGCACCTTCGGCATGGAAGCGCTCTTCCGCCAGGTGGGCATCTACTCCCACGTCGGCCAGCTCTACGAGCCCGTGGACATGGACACGCTGCTCTACTACAAGGAAGCCACCGACGGCCAGATCCTCGAGGAGGGACTCACTGAAGCCGGGGCGATGTCGTCCTTCATCGCCGCCGGGACCGCTTACGCCAACCACGGACTCAATACCATTCCCTTCTATATCTACTACTCCATGTTCGGCTTCCAGCGCATCGGCGACCTGGTCTGGGCGGCGGGCGACAGCCGCTGCCGCGGTTTCCTCGTGGGTGCGACCGCAGGCCGCACCACCTTGGCCGGTGAAGGCCTCCAGCACCAGGACGGACACAGCCACCTGCTGGCCTATCCCGTCCCCAACCTGGTGGCCTACGACCCCGCCTTCGCCTACGAGATTGCCGTTATCGTTCAGGACGGCATCCGCCGCATGTACAAGGAGCAGGAGAGCATCTTCTACTACCTGACGGTCACCAACGAACCCTACCCCATGCCGGCGATGCCGTCCGGCGTCCGCGAGGGCATCCTCCGCGGAATGTATCGCTTCAAGGCCTCCGAGAACAAGAAGGCGAAACTCCGCGCTCAGCTTTTTGGCAGCGGGGCGATTCTCCCCGAGGTGCTCAAGGCGCAGGCGCTGCTGGAAGAGAAGTACGGCGTGGCCGCCGACGTCTGGAGCGTTACGAGCTACAAGGAGCTCTATCGCGACGGCCACCAGGCTGAGCGCTGGAACCGGCTGCACCCGACCCAGGAGCCTTGCGTTCCCTACGTGAGCCAGTGCCTGGCGGAGGCCCCCGGCGTGCTGGTGGCGGCCTCGGACTACGTCAAGGCCCTGCCTGACTCCATCGCCCGCTGGTGTCCGCGCCCCCTCGTCTCTTTGGGCACGGATGGGTACGGCCGCAGCGAGTCACGGAGCTCCTTGCGCGACTTCTTTGAGGTGGACGCCCGCTTTGCTACCCTGGCTACGTTGCAGGCGCTGGCGCAGGAGAAGCAGATCAAACCGCAGGTGGTCGAACAGGCGATTCGGGACCTGGAGATCAACCCGGAAAAACCTGACCCCATGATTTCCTGAGGAGAAATCGCTGGCATGGCGACCGAGTTCAAGCTGCCCGAACTGGGCGAAAACATTGAGTCCGGGGACCTCATCAAGATTCTGGTCTCAGTGGGGGACCGGGTGGAGAAAGACCAGCCGGTGATCGAGCTGGAAACAGAGAAGGCCACCATCGAGGTGCCTTCTCCGGTCAGCGGCACCGTCAAGGAAATCCACGTCAAAGCGGGCCAGAAAATCAAAGTTGGCCAGTTGGTCCTTACGGTCGAGGACGGCGCTGCCGGCAAGGCGGAAGCCAAAGTGGAGAAGAAGGCTGAACCTGCGCCCACGGCCCCGGAGGAGAAAGCCAAGACAGCGATGGCCCCGGCAGCGGTTCGGCCCCCGGCTCCGCCGCCGCGTCCTGAAGCCCCCCGCGAGGTGGCCCCGGCCGCGCCCTCAGTCCGTCGCTTGGCGCGTGAGCTCGGAATCGACATCAATAAAGTTCCCGGCTCCGGCCCGGGTGGTCGCATCAGTGACGAAGACGTCAAGGCTTATGCCAAGCACCTCATCACTGAAGGGGCGGCGGCGCGGCCGACAGCGGCGCCGGCCGCGGCACCCCTGCCTGATTTCAGCAAGTGGGGGGAGATCGAGCGCAAGCCCATGAGCAATGTGCGCCGCAAGACCGCCGAGCACATGAGCCACGCCTGGACCACCATTCCGCACGTCACCCACTACGACAAAGCTGACATCACCGAATTGGAGCAGTTTCGCAAGCGCCACAGCGAGCAGGCCAAGGCGGCCGGCGGGAAGCTGACCGTCACTGCCGTCGCCCTCAAGGTGGTGGCCTCGGCCCTGAAGGTGTTTCCGCAGTTTGCCGCCAGCATCGACGTGGCCCGGGACGAGATCGTCTACAAAAAGTACTGCCATATCGGGGTGGCGGTGGACACCGACCGCGGCCTGCTGGTGCCGGTCATCCGCGACGCCGACAAAAAGAACATCATCGAGTTGGCGGTCGAGTTGCAGAAGGTCTCCGAGAAAGCGCGCAGCAAGAAACTCACTCTCGAGGACATGACGGGCGGCGTGTTCACCATCACCAACCTGGGCGGCCTCGGGGGTACGGCGTTTTCCCCTATCGTGAACGCCCCAGAAGTGGCCATTCTGGGCATGGCCCGCGGCAGCGTGGAGCCCATCTTCCTCAACGGCCTCTTTCAGCCGCGACTGATGTTGCCGCTTTCTCTCTCCTACGACCACCGGCTGATCGACGGCGCCGATGCCGCGCGCTTCCTGCGCTGGGTGGCTGAAGCCCTCGAGCAGCTTTCGCTTCTTCCTTTGCAGGGGTAGAACAAGACTCCTCGCCGGTTCTCCACTGTGCCGGGCGAGCGCCGGAGCGTCCAATGAGCGAAAAGACGAGTTCGACCCAGTTGGCCGTGATCGGCGGCGGCCCGGGCGGTTACGCCGCTGCCTTCCTGGCCGCCGACCTGGGCATGCAGGTGACGCTGATTGATGAAGAGCCCAACCCTGGCGGCGTCTGTCTCTACCGCGGCTGCATCCCTTCCAAGGCCCTGCTGCACGTGGCCAAGCTCATCACCGAGTCGCGCCACGCCGCTGCCTGGGGCGTCGAGTTCTCCGAGCCGCGCATCAAGCTCGACAAACTGCGCGCTTGGAAAGACAGCGTCGTCGGCAAGCTCACCGGCGGGTTGGGCCAGCTCTCCAAGCAACGCTCCATCCACTACGTTCAGGGCCGGGCCGGTTTCCTCGACGCTCGTACGTTGAAGATGGAGGCGAAAAAGGAAGGCGTAGAGCGCCTCGCCTTTGAGCACGCCATCCTCGCCACCGGATCGCGCCCGGCCACGCTCCCCAAGCTCTCGCTCCAAAGCCCCCGCGTGCTGGACTCGACCTCGGCCCTGGAGCTGCGCGAGATTCCCAGGACTATGCTGGTCGTGGGCGGCGGCT
>DATEUS010000299.1:0-4269 GCA_035282985.1 Candidatus Acidiferrales bacterium | reverse complement strand
AGGAAGAAAGGTGCGGGGCCGCCGGCAGCCCGCCCTAGCCGGAGAGCTTGGCGATCAAGGAGAACAGCGGCAGGTACATGGAGATCACGATGCCGCCCACCACGACGCCGAGCATGAGGAGCATGATCGGCTCCATCGCGGTGAGCAGGTTCTTGACCGCCACGTCCACTTCGTCCTCGTAGAAGTCGCTGATCTTACTGAGCATGGAATCCAGCGCCCCGGTCTGCTCCCCCACTCCGATCATCTGCACCACCATGTTGGGGAACACATCGGACGCCTTCAACGGTTCCACCAGCGTGCGGCCTTCCTCCACCCCCTTGCGCACCGACATGATGGCCTTCTCAATCACGGCATTGCCGGAGGTGCGGGCGGTAATGGTCAAGCCGTCAAGGATGGGCACGCCGCTGCTGAGCAGGGTGCTCAGGGTGCGGGTGAACCGCGCTACCGCGATCTTGCGCAGCAACATCCCGATCAGCGGGATCTTCAACAGCAAAGTGTCGATGAACATACGCCCGCCCGGAGTCTTGTACCAGTAGAAGATTCCGAAGATCGCGGCGATGATGCCCACAAAGATAAAGAGAATCCAGCTCTGCACGAAGTCGCTGGTGCCGATGACGATCCGTGTCGGCAGGGGCAGCTCGGCTCCCAAGCCCAGGAATAACTGAGTGAAGACCGGCACCACCTTCCACATCAGCAGGATGATGACGCCCACCATGATGGTCAGGGTGGCACCCGGATAGATCATCGCCGACTTGACCGCCGACTTCAGCTTGACGTTTTTCTCGATGTAGGACGACAAACGTTGCAAGATGCCGTCCAGGATACCGCCGGTCTCGCCGGCTTCCACCATGTTGGTGTAGAGGTCGTCGAAGATCTTGGGGTACTGCCGGAGGGCGTTGGCCAGGGTCGAGCCCGACTCCACCTGGGTGCGCACGCCGGTAAGAGCCTTCTGGAAGGCGCGGTTCTCCTGCTGGCCGGCAAGGATCTCCAGCGACTGCACCAGCGGCAGGCCGGAGTCGATCATCACTGAGAACTGACGGGTAAAGATGGCCAGTTCTTTGGCGCTCACCCCGCCTCCAAAGATGGGGAGAGAAAACTCCTTCCCCTTCTCCTTGATCGTCACCGGCGTGATGCGCTCACGGCGCAGCATCGCCTGCAAGGCCTGCTTGCTGTCGGCGACCCGCTCGCCGCTGACGGTCGCGCCGGCTGCCGTTGTTCCGCGATACGAATAAGTTGGCATTGTGTCCCCCTGGTCTCCCTGGACTCCTTACCGTCGGACCGCCGGACGGGCGGCGGGCCGTGCTTGCTGGCCGCCCACGCCGACGCCCCGACTGATCATTTCTTGTAACTCATCCGGATTCGACGATCGAGAGACCGCCGTATCCAGCGCAATCTTTTTCTGGAAATACAACGTGGCCAAGGACTGGTTGAAGGTCTGCATCCCGAACTTCTCCTGGCCGGTCTGCATGGCGGAGTAGATCTGGTGAATCTTATCCTCGCGGATCAGGTTGCGGATGGCGGAGTTGGGCACCAGAATCTCCATGCACAGCACCCGACCGCGCCCGCTGGCGTGGGGCAGCAGCGCCTGACACATAATCCCTTCCAGCACCAAGGACAACTGCGCGCGCACCTGGCCCTGCTGGTGGGCGGGAAAGACGTCGACGATACGGTTGATGGTGGAAACGGCGGAGTTGGTGTGGAGGGTGGCGAAGGTGAGGTGGCCGGTCTCGGCGATGCGGAGGGCCGACTCGATCGTCTCCAGGTCGCGCATCTCGCCGATCAGCACCACGTCGGGGTCTTGCCGCAGGGCGGCGCGCAGCGAGTTGGAGAACGACTTGGTGTCGCTGTGCACCTCGCGCTGATTGACCAGACACTGCTTGTGCGAGTGGATGAACTCGATGGGGTCTTCGATGGTGATCATGTGCTCCGGCCGCTCGGAGTTGATCTTGTCGAGCATGGCGGCCAGGGTGGTGGACTTGCCGCTCCCGGTCGGGCCGGTCACCAGAATCAACCCGCGCGGCTTGTCGCACAGGGTCTTGACCACCGGCGCCAGCCCCAAATCGTCGAACCCCTGAATCTGCCAGGGAATCGTCCGGTAGACCGAACCCACCGCGCCCCGCTGCATGAAGACGTTGGCGCGGAAGCGGGCCAGGCCCTTGATCCCGAAGCTGAAGTCGAGCTCCCAGTTCTCCTCGAAGCGGTGCTTCTGGGCATCGGTGAGGACGCTGTATGCTAACTGCTTGGTCTCCGAGGCGGTCAAGGGCGGCGTCTCCAAGGGGCGCAGCTTGCCGTCCACGCGGATGCGGGGCGGGCTGTTGGTGGTGATGTGCAGGTCGGAGCCGCGCATCTCCAGCATCTTTTTCAGCATTTCCGCCAGACTCAGTGTGGCCACAGTTCCCTCCCCCTAGAGCACGGTTTCTCGAATCACTTCCTCGATGGTGGTAACACCAGCGGCAATCTTGACCAGGCCGCTGCGGCGCAGCGTGAACATTCCCTGTTCGACGGCCTTCTTCTTCAACTCCAGCGCCGAGGCTCCCACCAGAACCAACTCGCGGATGTCGTCGTTGATCTCCAGAACTTCGTAGAGGCCGGCGCGGCCTTTGTAGCCAGTGCCGTTGCAGCGCTCGCACCCCCTGCCCTTGTAGGTCTTGACCGTCTTGACCTCCTCGGGGGTGAAGCCCACATCGACCAGCGCCTGCGGGGGCAAGTTCTGCTCTTCCTTGCACTCCGAGCAGATGCGCCGCACCAGCCGCTGGGCGCAGATCAAGTGCACGGAGGTGGCCACCAGGAAGGGCTCAATGCCCATGTTCATCAGGCGGCTGATGGTGCTGGGAGCGTCGTTGGTGTGCAGAGTCGAGAGCACCAGGTGGCCGGTCAGCGCCGCCTTGACCGCGATCTCCGCGGTTTCGAAGTCGCGGATCTCGCCCACCAGGATGATGTTGGGATCCTGGCGGAGGAAGGCGCGCAGGGCGGTGGCGAAGTTGAGGCCGATCTGCTCCTTCATCTGCACCTGATTGATGCCCGCCAACTGGAACTCCACCGGGTCTTCGGCAGTCATGATGTTGGTCTCGGGGGTATTGAGGCGGGCGATGGAGCTGTAGAGAGTGTTGGTCTTGCCGCTGCCGGTGGGCCCGGTCACCAGCACCATCCCGTAGGGTTTGAGGATGGCCTTCTCGAACTTTTGCAGGGATTCGGGCTCGAATCCCAGCTTGGTCATGTCCAGCCGCAGGTTCTCCTTGTCCAGCAGCCGCAGCACGATTTTCTCGCCGAACAACGTGGGCAGGCAGGAGACGCGGTAGTCGAGCTCCTTCTTCTTGCCGTCCTTGGTGAGCTTGAGCATGATGCGCCCGTCCTGCGGCAGGCGCTTTTCGGAGATGTCCATCTTGGCCATGATTTTCACGCGGCTGGTGATGGCATCCCGCAGCTTGAAGGGAGGATTCATGATGTTGTGCAGGATGCCGTCGACGCGGAAGCGGACCCGGTACTCCTTTTCGTAGGGCTCGATGTGGATGTCGCTGGCGCCGCGGTTGAGAGCCTCGGTCAGGATCAGGTTCACCAATTTGATGACGGGGGCTTCTTCAGCCGCATGCTCCAGCTCGGCCAGCGAAGCCTCGGACTCCTCTTCAGCGATTTCCACCTCGTCCACACCCCCGCCGATCTCCGCCATCACCTTTTCCAGGTCCTGGTCCGAGCGGGCCGCCACCCCGTAGAACTTGTCGATGGCCTCCACGATGGCGTTTTCCGAGGCCACCACCGGCTCCACTTTCAGTCCGGTCATGAACTTGATGTCGTCCATGGCGAAGACATTAGTGGGATCAGCCATGGCGATGGTGAGGGTGGAGCCCACCCGCGAGAGCGGCACCACCTGGTAGCGCGCAGCCGTCTCCTGCGGAACCAGCTTGATGACCCCGGGGTCTACTTCGTAGTAGCTCAGGTTGATGGCAGGCACGCCGTACTGGCGGGAGAGGACCCCCGTGATCTCCTCGTCGCTGATGAGGCCCAGCTTGACCAGGGCCGCCCCCAGCCGGCCGCCGCTCTTCTTCTGGTGAGCCAGGGCCTGCTTCAGTTGTTCCTGGCTAATCAGTTTTTCTTTGACCAGGATTTCGCCAAGTCGTGCGGACACCTGTTCGCTCCGCTAACGGGTCGGACTGCCCGAGGTTTTCTTCGTCCCGTCTTCGCCACCCATCGACCCTACTCAAGCCCCGCCATCGGAATTGACTGAATCCTAAGAGAATAACTGATTAGCCAGGAACAACTGAAGCAGGCCCA
>DATEUS010000298.1:0-8474 GCA_035282985.1 Candidatus Acidiferrales bacterium | reverse complement strand
GCCTCCTCAAGCTCGAAGGCGACCGAGGCGTCGTCAAGATCGTCGGAGTGGAAGTCGAGCCCCAGCGGCTCGAGAACGCGGAGCTGCGACAGCATCATGGGATGCTTGAGGGCAAAGCTGAGAAAGAGCCGCATGTAAAAGTGGTTGATGAACCAGGGCTGGAACCAGAGGGTGGGAACCAGAAAAATGGCGGCCGCCAGCACCAGGCCGCCCAGGCTGGCGAGAACGATCTTGTTCCATCGCCGCATCACACGCCCTCCCTTTCACAAAGGCACTGATCTCCAGGCAAGCCCACTGGAGTCAACCTAATCATACTGTTTCGCGTGGCAGGGAGTTCCTTCTATCTTTCTTTTCCTGCCGCCGCTGAACGCTTCGATTGAATTTAGCCAGCACCTGGGTTAGCCTTGGTGGCTTCCATGGCCGACACGGTTGCCAACAGCCTCAAGCTGGCCGAGCGCGTCGAGCGCATCAGCGTCTCCGCCACCCTGGCGGTGGTGCAGGAGGCCGAGCGCCTGCGCGCCCAGGGAGTTGACCTGGTGGATTTCGGCCCGGGTGAGCCCGACTTCCCCACCCCTGAGGCCATCAAGCAGGCCGCCATCCGCGCCCTGGAAGAGAATTTCACCAAGTACACCCCGGCGGCAGGCACGGCGGAGCTACGCAGCGCCGCGTGCGCCTGGCACCGGCGCGAGCTGGGCAGCGATTACCAGCCCCAGGAATGCATTATCACTGTCGGCGGCAAACACGGAATCTTCAATACGATCAGCGCCCTGGTCGAGCGCGACCAGCCGGTGCTGATTCCTGTCCCTTACTGGGTCAGCTTCCCGGAGATTGTGCGCTACGTTGGCGGCCAGCCCGTCTTTGTGCCAACGGAGGAGAAGAACGGCTTCCGGCTCACGGCGGCCGACCTGGAGCGGGCGTGGGTGGAGGGAACGCGGGTGGTGATCGTCAACTCGCCCAACAACCCTTCCGGCGCCGTTCTGGAGCCGGAGGAGTGGGCTCGCATCCTGGCGTTGTGTCGGCGGCGCGGGGCCTGGTTGCTTTCCGATGAGTGCTACTCGCACTTTGTCTATCAGGGGACGCCCTTCTCGGTGGCCTCGCTGCCCGAGGCCAAGGCCCATCTCATTGTTTGTGCCTCGCTGTCGAAGACGTTCGCAATGACCGGCTGGCGCCTAGGCTTTACCCTGGCGCCCGAACCGATCGTCAAGGCCATGACCCGCCTGCAAAGCCACTCCACCTCCAACCCCACTTCCATCGCCCAGAAGGCGGCGGTGGCGGCCCTGACCGGCCCGATGGATTCCGTGCAAGAGATGCTGGCTGAATACCGCCGCCGGCGCGCGCGCGTGCTGGAGGGTCTGCGACGGATTCCCAAGCTGCGCTGCACGGAACCGCAGGGCGCCTTCTACGTCTATCCCAACCTGGGCGAATGGATGCGCGCCCGCGGCGTCCAGAGCACCACCGAAGTGGCCGAGCGACTGCTGAAAGAGGTTGGCGTCGTGGTAGTTCCGGGCGAGGCCTTCGGCACCGCCGAGCACATCCGGATTTCCTACGCTACCTCAATGGAGCGCATCGAAGAAGGCCTGCGCCGCCTGGAGAAGTTTTTCTCCGCCTAGGGCGGCGGTTGTGGTTTGATTGCTGCGCCTATGCGCCTGCCCGCCTATGCCATCATTCTTGCCGGCGGCTACGGGACCCGTTTCTGGCCGCTCAGCCGCCGCGCCCGTCCCAAGCAGTTCCTGGCGCTTGCCCCGCCGTCGGCGGGGCTGACCGGGCGGGAGTCGCTGCTCCAGCAGACCTACCGCCGGCTGCTGCGCCTGTTTCCGCCCGAGCACATCTACGTGGTGGGGAACGCCGAGCACGCCGGGCTGCTCCGGAGTCAACTCCGGCGGCTGCCCGTCGGACGCTTGCTGCTCGAACCCGTGGGCCGCAACACGGCGGCGGCCATCGCCCTGGTGGCCGTGCACATTCACCGGGCGCTGCCCGCCCGCGCGGGCGACGCTGTGCTGGGAGTCTTTCCCGCCGACCACGCCATCGGCAGCGAAGCCCGCTTCCAGCGAATTGTCCGCGCGGCGCTCAGCGCGGCGACAGCCGAAGAAGCGATGGTGGTACTGGGCATTCCGCCCACGCACGCGCACACCGGCTACGGATACATCGAGCGTGGGCGGCTGCAGACGCGTCTGCGGGGCGAGCGCCTTTTCAGCCTCCGCCGCTTCACCGAGAAGCCCGACCGGCGCACCGCCGCCCGCTACCTGCGCACCGGGCGCTACTTCTGGAACTCGGGGATGTTCTTCTGGCGGCTCTCCGTCTTTGACGATCTTCTCCGACGCCATCTCCCCCACACGCGCGCAACTCTGGCGAAGCTCACGCCTCGCACGAGCCGTCGGCGCTTGGTCCAACTCTACCGAGGGCTTAAGAACATTTCGGTGGACTATGCTCTCGCCGAGCCGGCGGCCGCCCGCGGTTGCGGCCGCTTGATTCCGGCTGAGATGGGCTGGAGCGACCTGGGTTCCTGGAGCGCGGTCTATGAGTGGTGGGCCCGCCGCGGCGGGGACAATGTTGTTCGTGGGCCGCACTTCCTGCTGGACGCCGCCGGCAACTGGCTCTCTTCGCCGCGCAAGTTCCTGGCCGCCATCGGCGTCGAAGACCTAGTGGTTGTTGACACCCCGGACGCTCTGCTGCTTTGCCCGCGGGCGCGTGCGCAAGACGTGGGAAAGGTCGTAGACTACTTGAAGATAACGAGACGGACGCGGCTGCTGTGAAGAAAACCCGAAAGCCCAGAGCAACAGCGCGGAAGAGACCGCCGAAGCCGCAGCAGCGAAAGGGCGCCGAGGCAGGCATCCGCTTCGGCACCGACGGCTGGCGCGGGGTCATAGCCCGCGACTTCAACCGCGAGAACGCCACGCTGGTGGCGCGGGCCCTGGCCCGCTACCTGGTGGAGTTCGAGGACAGCCGCCGCGGCGTGGTGGTTGCCTACGATACCCGCTTTCTGGCCGACCGCTACGCCCGGCTGGTGAGCGAAATCCTGACTTCGGTGGGCATCGACGTCCGCCTGGCGGCCGCGCCCACGCCCACACCGGCACTCTCGTTCGCCGTCAGGGACAGCGGCGCCGCTGCGGGGATCATGCTCACTGCCAGCCACAATCCCCCCGAGTGGCTGGGGATCAAGCTCAAGGCCAGCTTCGGCGGCTCCGCCTCCCCGCGGGCGGTTCAGGAGGTGGAACGTTTTCTGGCCGAGCCGAGGTGCCTGCCTCGCGTCAGCCCCGATCCGCGCCGCATCGAAGTCGTTGACCTAAGACCTGCCTACCTCACGCGCCTCGCCGAACTCGTTGATCTTGAGCGCATCGCCCGCGCCGGCCTGAAGCTGGCGGTTGATCCCATGCACGGCGCCGGCGGCGGCTACGTGCGAGAACTTCTTGCTGAGCGGGGCGTCGCCTGCACGGAAGTGCGCGGCGCGCCCGACCCGCTCTTCGGCGGCACCCAGCCGGAACCCATCGAGGCCAACCTGGAGCCGTTGCGCCAAGCTGTCCTGCGCGACAACTGCGCGGCCGGCCTGGCGACCGACGGCGATGCCGACCGCGTGGCGGCCCTCGACGCGGCGGGGAATTTTGTCGACCCGCACAAGATTTTCTCGCTCGTCTTCCGCCACCTGGTGGAGCGACGCGGACTCACCGGCGGGGTGGCCAAGACCTTCTCCGTCAGCAAGATGATCGACCACATGGCGGAGAAGTACCACCTGCCGCTGCAGGAGACGCCCATCGGCTTCAAGTACATCGCCGACCTGATGCTGGAATACGATCTGCTGATTGGGGGGGAAGAAAGCGGCGGCATCGGTATTCGCCCACACCTGCCCGAGCGCGACGGTTTGCTGATCTCGCTCTTGCTGGCGGAGATCATCGCCACCGAGGGCAAGCCGCTGGCCGACTGTGTGGCCGGCCTGCAAGCGCAGTTCGGCCCGCTGCACTACCGGCGGGTGGATTTGCTCCTTGACCCGGGACAAAAGCAGCGGGCGCTCCAGCGCGTAGCGGGCGACGACGTGCGCAAGCTCGGTGACTGGACGGTGGTAGGACGGGAAGACCTCGACGGCACCAAGCTCTACCTGCTCAATGCCGGCTGGGTGCTGGTGCGGGCTTCGGGGACGGAGCCGGTGCTGCGCATTTACGCCGAAGCGCCTGCGCCTGAGCTGGTGCAGCGGGTGGTGGGCACGGTGGAAGAACTGGTGCGGAACTCGTGAACGCCGCCGAGGAAAGCCCGCTCGCACAGCTCGAAGCCCGCGCCCGCCGCTACCAGCGTCGCAAACGCCTGCTGCGCCTGGCGGATTTTCTCCTCGGCCTTGCCTTCCTGGTAGTTCTGTTGGTCAGCGGTTGGAGCCTCGGCCTGCGTCACTGGGCCTTCGGGCTAACGGCAGACCCGGTCGGCGCACTGGCGCTCTACTTGCTTGTGCTCACCGGCATCAGCCAGGCGCTCAGCTTTCCTCTCGACTTCTGGAGCGCCCACCGGCTGGAGCATCAGTTCGGCCTTTCCAACCAGCGCTTCCTCGGCTGGCTGAAGGATTGGCTCAAAGCGCTGGCAATCAGCCTGGCATTGGCGTTGGCGGCGGTGGAGCTGATCTACTGGATGCTGCGCCGTTTGCCCGATATCTGGTGGCTGGTCTGTGCCGCGGCCTTCGTGGCCTTCTTCATTCTGCTGGCGCAACTGGCGCCGGTGCTGCTCTTCCCTCTCTTCTTCAAGTTCGAGCCGCTCCAGGACGAAGAGCTCCAACGTCGGCTCCTGCAGCTCTCCGAGCGAGTGGGGGCGCGAGTGCGCAGCGTGTGGCTGTGGAAGCTGAGCGAGAAGTCGAAGAAGGCCAACGCCGCCCTGATGGGTTGGGGGCGGACGCGGCGGATTGTGCTGGCCGACACGCTGCTGGAAAAGCACCAGCCCGACGAAGTGGAGGTAGTGCTGGCGCACGAGCTGGCCCACCACGTCCATCACGACCTCTGGAGGGGCATGGCCCTGCAGACCGCGCTGATTCTTGTCGGCTTCTATGCGGTTCACCGGGCGCTGGCAGCC
The DNA here is from genome assembly GCA_035282985.1 of Candidatus Acidiferrales bacterium. GTDB lineage: Bacteria > Acidobacteriota > Terriglobia > Acidiferrales > 2-02-FULL-67-57 > DATEUS01. The sequence goes on along the minus strand of DATEUS010000298.1, from coordinate 3,431 downwards.
TGGAGCGAGCCACTGGGGTTTGCCGGCCCGGCCGACTTCGCCAACCTGCCGCTGCTGCTGCTGGTCAGCGGCGGCGTCTCGCTGCTGGCGCTGCCGGCGGCCAACGCCTTTTCCCGGAGTCGGGAGCGCCGAGCCGACGCCTTCGCCCTGCGCGCTACCGGCAACCGCCAGGCCTTCATCGGAGCGATGGAGAAGCTGGCGGAGCAGAACCTGGCCCAGCGGCGTCCGCATCCCTGGATCGAATTCCTCTTCCACTCGCATCCGTCGGTGGAGAAGCGCATCGCCTTCGCGCAGTCCTGGCAGAGTCCGGCAGAAGGGTGAGCCGGTGCCGGAGTCGCTGAAGACGAGGCTGTTCCGCTGGGGGTTCAACTTCTTCCCCGCCTACCGCGGAACCGGCGCCCGCATCACCTACATCGCCGGGGATTGGCGCGAAGTGCGCATCAAGCTGCCGCTCAACTGGCGCACGCGAAACTACGTCGGGACCACGTTCGGCGGCAGCCTCTACGGCGCGGTGGATCCCTTCTACATGGTTATGCTCATCAAGAACCTGGGACCGGACTACGTGGTGTGGGACAAGACGGCGTCCATTCGCTTCCGCCAGCCGGGACGGGGCACGCTCTACGCCCGCTTTGTGCTCGACGAGGAAGAGCTGAACGCCATCAAGGCGGCGCTGGCGACAGCGCCCTCGGTCGACCGCACCTACCAGGTGGAACTCACCGATGCTGGCGGCATGGTTCACGCCTCCGTCGAAAAAGTCATCTACATCGCCCGCGCCGACGCCGCCCGGAGGGAAACGAAGAACAGCTAGCCATGTTCATCGGTCACTACGCCGTCGGATTCCTCGCCAAGCGGGCGGCCCCGCAGGTCTCGTTGGGGACACTGTTTCTGGCGGCGCAGTTCCTTGACCTGCTCTGGCCAATTTTTCTCCTCCTGGGACTGGAGCACGTGCGAGTGGACCCGGGGAACACCGTCTTCACGCCGCTGGACTTCTACGACTACCCCCTCACCCACAGCCTGCTGGGGGCAATGGGGTGGTCGTTGGCTTTCGCGGGCGCTTACCTCGCTGTGCGGCGCTCTAGCAGGAATGCGTTGCTGCTGGCGGCCGTGGTGCTCAGCCATTGGATTCTGGACTTCGTAACCCACCGGCCCGACCTGCCTCTGACGCCCGGGGGCGGGACCAAGGTCGGCCTGGGGTTGTGGAATTCCTTGGCGGGGACGGTGACGGTTGAAGGAGCACTCTTTGTCCTGGGAGTCGTTCTCTATACTCGCGTCTCTGGGCCGCGCGACACCACGGGGAGATACAGTCTGTGGTCGCTTGTCGCTCTTCTCACAGTAATCTGGGTTGCCGGTATGGTGGCACCGCCCCCGCCGGGGCCAATCGCAGTTGCCGGAGCGGGATTGGGGCTGTGGCTGCTGATTCCCTGGGCTTATTGGATAGAACGCCATCGGCGGCTGCTTGCAGAGCAACCTGCCTCGGGAGGAGGACCTGAACAATGAATAGAGGTTTTCTATCTCTCTGCGCGCTTGGCTTGGCCTTGCTGGCTGCTGTCGGGAGCGCGGCGCAGGAATCCTTCAGCGTGGGGACGATTACGGCGCAGCCGGGCGAGAGCGTCTCGGGTTTTCTCGCCGTGCCGGCGGGGGTAGACGCCGGCACCGAAATCCCGGTGACGGTGATTCACGGCGCCCAGCCGGGGCCGGTGTTGGCGCTGATCGCGGGTACCCACGGCTACGAGTATGCCCCCATCCTGGCGTTGCAGTGGGTGCGCGCACAGGTCCACGGCGAGAATCTCTCCGGCACCCTGATTCTGGTGCATATCGCCAATCTGCCCTCCTTCCTGGGCCGCACCATCTACTACAGTCCGGTGGACGGGAAGAATCTCAACCGGGTCTATCCCGGGCGCACCGACGGGACGCAAAGCGAGCGCATCGCGCACGTGATTACGAGAGAAGTGATCGAGCGGGCCGACTACGTTGTCGACCTGCATTGCGGCGACGGCAACGAGGCTCTGCGGCCCTACGCCTACTGGATGAAAGGCGGCGACCCGAAGGTGGACGAGGCCTCGCGGCAACTGGCGCTGGCCTTCGGGCTCGACCATATCGTGATCGACACCATGCGGCCCTCCGACCCGCAGGCGGCGGTCTATACCGCCAACACCGCCATTACCCGCGGCAAGCCCGCCATCACCACCGAGACCGGGCAGTTGGGGCAGACCGAATTCGAGCAAGTTACGCTGGCGATGCGGGGGGTGTGGGGCCTGCTGCAACATCTGAAGATGTTGCCGACGCTGATGGCGCCGCTCGCCGCCGAGCAGGTTGTATGGCTCGACAAATACGAAGTCGTGCGCAGCCCGGAGAGAGGCGTCTTCCGCGCCGCGGTCAAACCCGGGCACACGGTGGCGAAGGGGACGTTGTTGGGCACGCTGAGCGACTTGTTCGGCAACCAGCGGGCGGAAATTCGCGCGCCCTTTGCCGGGGTGGTGAACTACGTGGTGGCGACGCCGCCGGTGAGCCCAGGCGAGCCGCTGGCGATGGTGAGCCGCATCCAGGAGACGGAAAAGTGAGTGTCGCGGCGTTAGTGGCCTGACGGTTCCGGGGACTTGCTTTCCTTCGGTGGACTGTAAGAGCCGAAGCCTTCCCAGAGAAAAAGAATCGCAAACACAGGGAACCAGACCCAGATAAACAGTACCGCCCACAGTACGAGCACCAGCCATTGGGCCAGCTCCAGCAGCCAGCGCACGGGGCCTGCCGGCGGCAGGATGCGAGCGAACCAGAGCAGAGGCGCGGCAGGCGAGCCGAGGTTGTCGAGAGCCCAGCTCCGTTGTTCGCGTGTGAGCACGGCAGCTCCTGCAGGAAGCTCTCTTATATACCGACCTCCGCCGCGTCTTTCAAGAGGCTGGCGTTGCCCCCACAGGCAGGAGCCTGTGGGCTCGGCGAATGAAGAGTTCAGTTAGCCTTGACGCCAGAGCGGGAGGCCAGCGTCTTGCGGGCGGCGTCGAGGACGCCATTGATGAACTCGACCGACTCCGACGAAGAGAAGCGCTTGGCGATTTCCAGCGCTTCGTCGATCACGACGGCTGCGGGCGTCTCAGGGTGCGCTCTTAGCTCGTGGAGAGCCAGGCGCAGCAGGCAGCGATCGATGGAGGCCATGCGGTCGAGGCGCCAGTGCTCGGAGTGGGCGGCGATGAGCGGATCCAGCTCATCGAGGGCGGCGGCGGTGCCGGTGAACAGCTCTTCGGCAAAGCGGCGGGTGGCGGCGTCGGCCTTGACGCCCCGCCAGAAACCGGGGAGCAGCGCGGCCGGGTCGCCGCGCTCGCCCTCCCACTGATAGAGAAGTTGCAGGGCGTATTCACGGGCTTTGCGACGACGTGGCACTGGCACCAACCTCAGGGGCTAAAGCCCAAGAGAAATGCTACTGCGAATGTTGGCGGGCT
>DATEUS010000297.1:0-7644 GCA_035282985.1 Candidatus Acidiferrales bacterium | reverse complement strand
ACGAAGCCTTCGACCGCCTACAGGCTCCGGTGGCGGTGGGGACGACCGTAATGCTGTGGGTGGCGCTGGCGGGCATCGGAGTCAACGGGGGCATAGCAGCAGGAATGTGGCGCGGTCGGCGCGACATGAACCTGCGCACCGTGCTAATTCACAACGCCGGCGATGCCGCCTCCAACCTGGGCATTCTGATTGGCGCGTTGGTGATTGCCCGGACGGGCTGGCATGTCCTCGACCCGCTCCTCAGCTTCGCCATTGGGGGGGCGGTGCTGTGGAGTTCTTGGGGCGTGCTGAAAGAGTCCACCAACATTCTCCTCGAAGGCAGCCCGTCGGACTTGAAGGTGGAAGAAGTGGCGGCGGCGATGTTGAAAGTGCCAGGGGTGACCGAAGTGCATGACATCCACATCTGGTCGCTGGCCGCCCACCTGCACGCGCTCTCCTGTCACGTGCGCATTGGCGAGATGTCCACCCGGGAAAGTGAAAAGATTCTCGCCCAGCTGAACGACGTGCTGGCCCGCGAGTTCAACATCAACCACACCACCATCCAGTTTGAGTCGGAGACCGTCCCCGCCGCTACGCACTACGTCCCCGTCCCCACTCGTCCGAATGATTCGTAGCGGGAGACGGAAAGACCGCAGAGCCCAGGGAAAGACACTCAGGGCAACGGTGGGTGGCCCGGCTCCAAGCGCTCGAGGCCGTCGAGGTAGGGGCGCAAGACTTCCGGAATGACCACGGAGCCGTCGGCCTGCTGATAGTTTTCCACCAGAGCCATCCAGGTGCGCCCGATGGCGAGCCCGGAACCGTTCAGCGTGTGCACGTAGTCACTCTTGGTCTTGCCGGGCAGCCGGTAGCGAATGCCGGCGCGGCGCGCCTGGAAGGCCTCGAAGTTGGTGCAGGAAGAGATTTCCTTGTAGGCGTTCTGGCCCGGCAGCCAGACCTCCAGGTCGTAAGTCTTGGCGGCGGCGAAGCCCATATCTCCGGTGCACAGGACCACCACGCGGTAAGGAATGCCGAGCTTCTGCAGGATGGATTCGGCGTCGGCCGTCAGCGACTCCAGTTCATCGTAGCTCTGCTCGGGACGGGTGAGCTTGACCAACTCCACCTTCTGGAACTGGTGCTGACGGACAATGCCGCGGGTTTCCTTGCCGTAGCTGCCGGCCTCAGAGCGAAAGCAAGGCGTCCAGGCGCAGAGCTTCAGCGGCAGACACTCCGGCGTCAGGGTCTGGTCGCGAAAGATGTTTGTGACCGGCACCTCGGCGGTGGGGATGAGCCAGTAGTCGGTGCCTTCGAGCTTGAAGAGGTCTTCAGCGAACTTGGGCAACTGCCCGGTGCCCACCAGCGAGGCGGAGTTGACGATGAACGGTGGGAGCACCTCGGTGTAGCCACGCTCGCGGGTGTGGACATCGAGCATGAAGTTCGCCAGCGCTCGCTCCAGCCGCGCCCCCGCACCAGCGTAAAGGGCAAAGCGCGCCCCGGCAATCTTGCTGGCGCGCTCGAAATCGAGAATTCCCAGCGCCACGCCCAGGTCCCAATGGGCCTTGGGCTCGAAGTCAAACTGCGGCGGCGTGCCCCAGCGCCGCACCTCGACGTTCTCTTCGGGCGAGCGGCCCACCGGCACGCTGTCGTGGGGGTTGTTGGGCAGCCGGAGCAGCCGCTCGCGGATGTCAGCGTCGAGCTCGGCAGCGCTGCTGTCCAACTCCTTGATGCGAGCCGAGAGCTCCTTCATCCTTGCCAGCAGCGGAGAGGCGTCCCCACGTTCTTTTTTCAGTCGGCCGATTTCAGCGTTGGCGCGATTGCGCTCGGCCTTCAGCGTCTCAACCTCGGTGAGGGCCTTCCGACGCAGCTCGTCCCGCGCCAGGAACTCATGCAGTTCGGCCTCGGGCAGGCCGCGGTCGGCCAGCGACTTTCGGACTCGCTCCGCGTGCTCGCGGACGTAGGCTAGTTCGAGCATCGGCGGTATTCTACACGAAGGCAGCACCACAGCCCGATGAATCCCCGCGCAACTGCGCTGCATCTAAGCGAGAGATGAGCGGCGCGTGCAAACCCGTAGAGAACGATCGCGGCCTCGACTGGCTCACCCTGGTCATTGGGCCGCTGGTGCTGCTCCTGCTGCTGGCCCTAGGCGTCGAAGCCCGCCCCGGGGAGGAGCGCAAGCCTCGCCCGGCTCCCAGCCTGCCCGAGAGTGGGTGGCTCAACACCCCTGAGAACAAGTCGCTGCGGCTCAAGGACTTGCGGGGCAAGGTAGTGCTGGTCGAGTTCTGGACCTACGGCTGTTACAACTGCCGCAACCAGCTCCCCTTCGTGAAGAAGTGGCAGGAGACCTACGCTCCCCAAGAGCTGGTGGTGATTGGCGTGCACACGCCTGAGTTCGAGCACGAGAGCCGGCCGGAGAAGGTGAAGAAGGCGGTCGAGGAGTTGGGCATCACCTTCCCGGTGGTGCTCGACAACGACTACGCCACCTGGAACCGCTACCAGACCCGCGCTTGGCCGACCGTTTACCTGGTTGACCACACCGGCCACATCGTCTACCGGGCCGAGGGTGAAGGCGACTACGAGCGCACCGAAGCCCGTATTCAGGCTCTGCTGCGGGAGGCCGCCGCTTCCGCCCGGTAGCGCGCCGGCACTGAGCTTTCCCCCCATTCCCTCCGGCTCCGAACATCGGTTGTTTCGCCCCGCGCTTTGCGAGTAGAATCTCGGCAACTTGGACGGGGAAGTTGGGTCGGTCTTCGGATGTGAACCGCAGCCCGTCCAACTGGGAGAAGGGCCGCATGCGGTTGCAGGTGGGTGCTTGCTCCGATAAGGGTCGGGTGCGGAGCATCAATGAGGATTCCTATGCGTGCGACCCCTCGAAGGGCCTGTTCGTCGTCTGCGACGGCATGGGCGGCGAGGCCGCGGGTGAAGTCGCCAGCCGCCTCGCCATAGACACCATCGTCCGCGCCGTCAACGACCCCGATTCGACGGCAGCGTCCGAGGCCACGTCCACGGAGAGCGGGTTCCACCGGACCACCCGACAGCTAGAATCCGCGATCAAACTCTCCAACCAAGTCATCTACGAAGAGAGCCAGAAAAACCCCGCGCGGGCCGGAATGGGCACAACCGTCGTCGGCACCTGGATTCATGACACGGTCGCCAGCCTGGCGCACGTGGGCGACAGCCGGGCCTACCTGTGGCGCAGGGGGAGCTTCGAGCAGCTCACCCGTGACCACTCGCTGGTGGAAGAGCAGGTGCGAGCCGGCTTGCTGACACGCGAACAGAGCCTCCGCTCCAGCCAGCAGAACATTCTCCTGCGGGCGCTGGGCCGGGAGGGGCAGGTGGAGGTCGACGTGACCGAACTGCCTCTACTAGCCGACGACTACCTGGTGCTTTGCAGCGACGGCCTCACCCGGATGGTGGATGATGCCACGCTAGCCAAGACCATCGCCACTCTGCGGGAACCGCAGGAGATCTGCGAGTCGTTGGTGGCCCTCGCCAACGAGCACGGAGGCGAGGACAACATCACCGTCGTGGTTGCCCGGGTGTGTGCCGACAGCTTGTGGCGGCGGCTGTGGAGTCTGGTAGGGAGATGAGCAGGAGGAGCCAGCAATGCCGAAGTTGATTCTGAAGTTTGAAGACCGGATCCTGCGGGAGATCCTGGTGGGCCAGAGTCCGGTGACCATCGGACGGCTGCCCAATAACACTGTCGCGATTGACAATCCCGCCGTCTCGGGCCAGCACGCGCGCGTGGTGGTCGAGGGCGGTCAATACATCCTGGAGGACTTGAACAGCCGGAACGGAACCTTCGTCAACAACCAGCCCATCAACCGGCACGTCCTCCGAGAAGGCGACGTAGTGGGGATCGGCAAACACACGTTGGTTTTCCACACTGTCGGCAAGGGCGAGGCACCGGCGGCCGAGCCTGGTCCTGCCTCCGTCCCCGCCGCCGCGGTGCAGGATCTCGGCGGCACTGTTTATCTGGACACCAAGGCGCAAAAGGAGCTGCTGGCCAAGGCGGCGGCGCAAACCAAAGCGGCGGCACCGGTCACCGCTCCGAAACAGGGAGTCTTGACCATCCTCTCCGGTCGCACTGATCAACGCCAATACACCCTGGAAGCGCAGACCACCTTGGTCGGAAAGTCCTCCACTGCTCAGATTCGGCTGAAAGGTTGGTTCAAGCCGCAGGTGGCCGCCGCCATCACCCGCAAGGGAACCGCCTATGTGCTGACGCCGCTGGCGGGAAAAGCCCAGATCAATAACCAGCCGCTGAAACAGAGTTACGAACTCAAGCCCGGCGACGTGGTTCACATCAGCGGCGTCACCTTGCAATTCAGCGCCGGAGAGTGAACTCCTTCGCCTCACCCAGCTCTGTGGGAAAGCAAGAGAACCTTCGCGCTCCTTCCTTCTCTTCCCTGCCCCTCAGCGCCTTTCAGGCAACCGAACTGCTGAAGCGTGTGAAGAGATTGTGCTAGACTCAGAGCCGATTTGCAACCGAGAAAATGAATCGCGCCGCCTACATTGTCAGCGCCGTTCGCACTCCGATGGGAAAGTTCGGCGGCGCGCTGCGGGAGTTGACAGCCGCTGATCTGGGTGTGGCCGTGGCCCGCGCCGCCCTGGAGCGCGCCGGGGTGGAAGCTCAGCATGTGGACGAAGTCATCCTCGGATGTGCCCGCCAAGCCGGCGTGGGGCCAAACGTCGCCCGCCAGATCGCCGTACGCGCTCTGGGCCCGGCGCTGGGAGCACCGGTTCCTGCCTTCACCCTGAACCAGGCCTGCGCCTCCGGCCTGCAAACGCTGGCGGTGGCGGCCGAGCGGATTGCCACCGGGCAGGCCGACTGCGTGCTGGCGGGCGGCACCGAATCCATGAGCCGCGTTCCCTATCTGCTTGAAGGCGCTCGCTGGGGCCTGCGCATGGGCCACCAGCGCCTGACCGACGGCATGTATCGCGACGGCTTTCTCGATCCCATCTCGGAGATGATCATGGGCGAGACCGCCGAGGTGCTGGCTGAGGAGTACGGCATCACCCGCGAAGAACAGGACAGCTACGCCTGCGCCAGCCACCAGCGGACGGCCGAGGCCTGGCAGAAGTGCCGCTTTGCCGACGAGGTGGTGGCGGTGGAGGTGCCCGACAAGAAAGGCACGCGGCTGGTGGAACAGGACGAGACTTTTCGCTCTGACACCACAGAGGAAAAGCTCAAGCGCCTGCCACCAGTCTTCAAGAATGACGGCACAGTCACCGCTGGCAACGCCAGCCAGATCAGCGACGGCGCCGCCGCCCTGGTGGTGGTGAGCGAGGCGAAAGTCCGCCAATGGAACCTGACGCCGTGGGCGCGGATTTGCGACTGGATCACCGTGGGGGTAGATCCGCGGCGAATGGGAATCGGGCCGGTGCCCGCCGTCCAGCGTCTGCTGGAAAAAACCAGCGCTCGCCTGGAAGCCTTCGACCTTGTAGAATTGAACGAAGCCTTTGCCGCTCAGGTGCTGGCCTGCGATCGGGAGCTGCATTTCGACCGGGCGCGGCTGAACGTGAACGGCGGGGCGATTGCCCTCGGCCACCCCATCGGCTGCAGCGGTGCGCGCATCGCCACCACGCTGGTGCACGAGATGCGGCGGCGGCAGGCCAAGCGGGGGCTGGCCACGCTCTGCGTGAGCGGGGGGTTGGGCATGGCTTTGAGTGTGGAGGCAGCCTGAAAAGCAACGCCAGCGAGGTGAATTATGGTTGAAGTCCTGACCGATGAACTCTTTGGGGGCGAGCACAAAAGAAGAACCGAAGCGTACAAGTTCATCCAGTGGGAGCTGCGCGACGGGCAGGCCCGGATCACCCTGAACCGTCCGCCCCACAACATCCTCAACACCGAAATGCTCACGGAGATCGCCCTCGCCATCGAGAGCCTGCACGACCATCCCGAAGTGCGCGGCGTTCTGCTGCAGGCGGCGAAGGACTCCAAGTCTTTTTGCGGCGGCGTGGATATCCCCGAGTACACCGCCCAGCGCGTTTTCCAGATGCTGGACGCCTTCGCCCGCATCTACACGGCTTCCCTGGACGTGGGCAAGCCCCTGGTGGTGGCGGTCAACGGGCCGGCCCTGGGGGGCGGTTGCGAGCTGGCCGCCTTCGGCGACATGGTGATCGCCACCCCCAAGGCCAAGTTCGCCCAACCGGAGATCAAGCTGCTGGGCATGTTTCCGCCTTTCGCCACCAGCATCTTTCCCCACATCATCGGCCCCAAGCGGGCCATGGAGATGCTGCTCACCGGCGAGCCCCTGACCGCTGAAGAGGCGCTTTCGGTGCGATTGGTCAACAAACTGGTGCCGGAGAATCAGTTGGAGCAGACGGTGGAGAAGCTGATGGGCTACATCACGCAGCACTCCGCCCCGGTGCTGACCATGGCCAAGAAGGCCATCTACGAGGGACTGGGGATGAGCCTGTCCAAGTCTCTCAAGTACTCCCAAAATCTCTTCCTGATCGAGCTGTATAAACTGGAGGACGCCCAGGAAGGGCTGCGGGCGATTGCCGAGAAGCGCAAGCCCCACTGGAAGAATCGCTAGGCGTAAACAACCACGGTATCCTTCGGATGGCGAGAGACAAAACGACCCGCGGAGGCTCCAGTCCGACACCGGGCCCATGAATGAATTCAAGCAGTCCTACCCCGCCACCACCGAAGGAGCCGAACGCGCCCTCCAGGACATCCTACAGGTGCTCGCCGCCGCCAAGCTCTCCTGTGGGGACTCCGACGAGATCCAACTAGCCCTGCGCGAGGCCCTCAACAACGCCGTCCGCCACGGCAGCGGCTTGAATCCCGAAAAAGAGATTCACGTCGCCTGCCGTTGCGACGCCAAGGAAGGTCTGTGGGTCATGGTGCGGGACGAAGGAAAGGGATTCGACCCCGAGAAAGTGCCCGACCCTACCCGGCCGGAGAACCTGGAGCGGTTCGGCGGCCGGGGCGTCTATATGGTTCGCAACCTGATGGACAAAGTGGAGTATCGCGACGGCGGTCGCGAAGTCCACATGTGGCGGCGGCCCCGTCCCTGACAACTAGAAAATATTGCAAAACTGCGCCGAGGGCCGGCAGAAGCTGCCGCCGGGTTACCTCAGGGGCTAAAGCCCCACGTTTTTCGCGGCCTTTTCGGCACGGCTTCCTTCGACTTCGCTCAGGACGAGAAAGCCGTGCCCTTCCCCGCGCGCGAAAATTCGCGGTTTTGCAACAGGTTCTAGTCCTGCTGCAGGCGCAGCGAAAGAGAAAAAGGAATCCCGCCTCCGGGCGTGCCTTTCTCCGCCTGAATCTGGAAGGGAATGCGAAGCAGACCGCTGGGCTGGGTGGTGAAAGTGTCCGCGAAAGTTCTTCCTTTGCCGCCCTTGCCCCGAAAGCGCACCGGACCCACGGCGAGGATGCGGGCCCGCACTTTCCTGGGTTTGTCTCCGCTCCCGCCCACGCACACCAAGAACTCCCCTTGCGTGGGCTGACCGCTGCCCAGCACAGTCTGGTCCAGGCGACCTCCGAGAACCTGGTAAACGAACAGGGACTGGCTCCGCTGCTGCCCGCCGGGTTCCTGCCAGTTCAGCGACTGGGCGCCCTCCGCGACGTCTCTCGGAACGGCCAGGCTACTCAGAGTGCGGCCGGTGCGCGTCACCGTGCGCAGGACAGGAAGCGCCTGGTCTCCCAACCGGGCGTCCTCC
>DATEUS010000296.1:0-6287 GCA_035282985.1 Candidatus Acidiferrales bacterium | reverse complement strand
CCCCCGCGACTACAACGCCGCCATGCGCAAGTTCGGCCGCCAGAAGCTGGTCGCCCACGGCACTCTGCCCTGGCAGCTGGGCACCTACAGCCTGAAGCTGGAAGAAGCCTTCCGAGCCCAGCAGTGGGACAAGGCCAAGCTCTACGCCGCCATCCTCGCCTGCTCCGTGGCCGAGGCCAACGACCCCTTCAACACCACCCTCAACAATGACGGCCAGCTCTCCAACCAGCCGGGGGTAGAGACGCGCTACGCCGCCAGCCTGGTCGACCGCTACCAGATGTTCTTCATCATCCGTCCCGGCGGCGCCTACAAGATCGACAACACCACCCTGCACGCCTTCGGCATGGTGCTGGAAGCCCACACCTGGGTGGACAACATCCTCTTCGCCGACAGCCAGGCCCGCGCCGGCAAGATTGACTACAACGACGAATACTACGACGCCTTTTACGACGCCGTCGGCGCCGTCCTCATCCGCCAGTTGACCAATGCCAGCCAGTCGGTCGGCTCCTACTGGTACACCGCCTGGCTCAACGCCGGCAGTCCGGCCCCGCCCGCCCACTAGGTGTTTATGGCCGGCGACCCTGCCGCCGCCTCTTCCATTCCCACGTGGATTGAGCAACTGCCCAAGGCGGAACTGCACCTGCACCTGGAAGGCTCGGCCACGCCGGAGACGCTATTGGCGCTGGCGGAACAGCGCGGGCGGACGCTCTCGCTGGCGGAAGCGCGACGGCGCTTCGTCTACAAAAACTTCCTCGGCTTTCTCTGGGCGTTCAAATGGGTGAGCGACCAATTGCGCGCGCCCGAGGACTATGCCTTCCTGCTCGGCGACCTGCTCGCCCGCCTCCACCGGCAGAATGTGCTCTACGCGGAAATCACCCTGGCCGTGGGCGTGGTGCTGTGGAAGCGGCAGGACCCCGACGCGGTCTTCGCCGCCCTGCGCCAAGCGGTGGAAGAGTCGCGCCCGCAGCATCCGGTGGCGGTGCGCTGGGTGTTCGATGCCGTGCGCAACTTCGGCGCCCAGCATGTCGCGAGCGTGGCGGAATACGCCATCCGCGGGAAGGAAGTTGCGGGCTCGGGCGTGGTCGCTTTCGGCATCGGCGGCGACGAACGCGGCGCCCCGCCGGAACGCTTCCGCGAAACCTTCGAGAAAGTGCGCGCCGCCGGCCTGCGCGTCACCGTGCACGCAGGGGAAACCGCCGGCCCGGAAAGCATCTGGGGCGCGCTGCGGGCGCTGGGAGCGGAGCGCATCGGGCACGGGCTGGCCGCCTTTCGCGACCCGGCGTTGGTCGAGTACCTCAAGCAGCACCGGATTCCGCTGGAGTCCTGTCCCACCAGCAACCTGCGCACGGGCGCGTTGCGACAACACACCGGCGCCGACGACCTGGGGAAGCATCCGATTGTGGACTACGTGCGCGCGGGCGTCCCGATCACACTCAACACCGACGACCCCGGCCTGTTCGACTGCACGCTCAACGGCGAGTACGCGCTCGCGCATCGACTAGGTCTCACCCGCGAAGAAGTTGTCCGTGTGGCGCGGACCGCCTTCGAGTTCGCCTTCTGCGACCAGGCGACGCGGGCGCGACTCCTCCAGCAATTCAACTCCGCGGCCGTCACTCTTCCGGCTTCTAGCTAGTGCGGCGCCGGCCTACAGATTGTGGGCGGGTGGAGAGAGGCCACAAGATGGCGCACTGACCGCCACAACTCGCAGAAAATTCGCAGGTTCCGCTTGACATCGCTGCAGGCGAGGAGTAGAAAAGCTGGCGCCGCAGGACGACCGCAGGCCAGAAACAAGACTTGTTGTGGGTTGCAGGGGAAGCTCTCCCCGGCAACCAATGAGCGCACTTACACGCACTCTTTCCCCGTTACAAACTCTCGGCTTCGGAGACCGTCGCTCTTTCGGCCGTTACCGCCTGCCGGTTTCGCGGCTGGTGGAAGCGCGCTGGAAGGGCCGCGTGCTGCCGCTGGAGTACGCGCCCCTGGAGGAAAACATCAGCGCCGGCGGAGCAATTCTCTGCCTGGCCCGCGGTCCCGCGCCGCCTGTGCACGCTGAGCTCGACATCACCTTCCCGCTGATGGAGCGCCCCTTCCAGTCGGGCCGGATGTACGCCCACTGCCGGGGCCGGGTGGTGCGGCAAGACCCGCCCAACCGCGTGGCGGTGTTCTTCGAGGACGTTGATCTCGTGCGCGAGGACCGGCCCAGCACGCTGCCGGTGCCTTTCGTCGTTCCGGCCTAGTGCCGTTCCGCCTGGAGCCCGTTGCATAGCCTCTGTCGTGAGGCCTCAGGGGCTAAAGCCCAAGTTTTTTGCGGCCTTGTATGTCAGGGCTGAAGCCCTGACCCGCCAACGGTACTAGGCAACGCGGCTCGGCTGCGGAACCGGCAGGGCACAGAACTCGACGCGGTTGCCGTCGAGGTCGTCGAAGTAGATGGAGCGGGCGTCCCAGTCTTCAAAGCGCACCGGGCCTTCAATCTCTATCCCCTTTGCCCGCAGGTGCGCCATCGCCGCCGGCAACTCTTCGGGCTCGAGGCGCAAGGCGAAATGCATCGGCCCGCGGATGTGCTCGGCGCCGTAGCTGAGCGGGCCGGTGGTCAGCCCGATGCGTTGCGGAGCGCCGGGCGCGCCCGCCCACAGCCAGCACCAGTTCTCGTCCACCCGCTGATCCACCTTTAGCCCCACCACCTCCTGGTAGAAGGCGGCGGCGCGGCCCACGTCCTTCACCACCAGCACAATTTCGGAAATCCCTTTCGGGGAAAACATTCGGGCCTCCTCCGCTTCCATTCTAGCCAGGCTGCTCCGGCAGCAATACTCCTTTCAGGGGCGCGACGCTGCCTCTTCCGGCGGCTTGATTTTCCGGAAGGCGGCATAGAGCAGCAGGTCATAGACAATCTTGATCCCGCCGCCTAGAAAGAGAGGAGCCCCCAGGGCCAGATGCTGCATGAAGTAGCCGGCGAAGGAAGGTGCCGTCGCCCAGGCGGCGTTGCGGGTCAGGTTGGTGACGCCGGTGGCAAAGCTGCGCTCGTGCGGCGCGACGACGGCCACGGTGTAGGACTGGCGCGTGGGCACGTCCATCTCGACCAGGCACTCCCGCGCCAGCAACAAGCCGACCGCCCAGGCGAACGAAGGCGCCAGCGGAACCGCCATCAGGAACAGGCTGGAAGGGATGTGGGTGAAGACCATGGTGTTCACCAGCCCGATGCGCCGCGCCAGCCAGGCGGCGACCAGATAGGAGAGGGCGTTGGCCACCCGAATTACAAAAAAGAGCGGCGCCAGAGCCTCCTCCCCCACGCCGAAGCGGCGGAAGAACCAGTAGGCGATCAGCGCGCTGGTCAGAAAGCCGCCGCCCAGGCTGTCCAGACCCGACAGGGCCGCCAGCCGGGTCACGATCCTTTTCGATGCCGGCGAGATCTTGACGCCCGATTCTCTCAGCCCCATCTCGGCGTGCCTCACCTCGATCTGCGACGACAGCCCGAGATAGAGAACGGCGGCGAGCAGATTCAAACCCGCGTAGACCCCGAAGGCAAGCTGGTAGGAGGCGAGAACATCAACACCCAGCCAGCGCCGGAAGAGGAAAGGTGCCAGCCCGGCCAGGGCGCCCATGGCGTGGCCGGCGTCGATGACCATGTTGTACCAGGCCAGCGCCCAGGTGCGGCGGTCGGCAGTGGCGGTTTCGGGAATGATGGCTTGTTCGAGGGCATAGGCGGCTCCACGGTCACGCCCCATCCCGTTCAGCATCCCCAAGAAAGCCAGGAGGAGAATTCCCCGCAGGTCACCGACGAGTGCCACACCCGCGCCACCCAGAGCGGAAAGGAGCGAGAGGCTGACCAGCGTGGGGCGACGGCCCAAGTGGTCGGCCCGCAGGGCGACAACGAGCGTGCCCAGCGCCATGCCGAACAAACCGGCGGCAATCACTACGCCGACTCGAGTGGCAGAGAAGCCAGCGCGGGAAAGGTAGAGGCCGAGAATGACGCCCGTCAGGCCCACACCGAGCGCGCGCAGGAAGGCGGCAGCGTAAATCAGCCAGAGGTTCCGGTTGAGCTGCACGGAGAATCAGCCTGCTTGTTGGCGAGCGTACTCGTAGAGCGCGTCGTAGAGAGGAAACTGGCGGGCCAGTCTTTCCTCATCGGAGATTCCCATGCGGGCGAAGCCTTCCGCCACCGCCCGCAGACCCAAGCCCTCGGCCGCCGCGTGCTCCCGGCCTTTCACGTCAGCCGCGCGCACAATCAACCCCAGCCGGTGCAGCGCCGGCTGGGTGAGTTTGTAGTCTTCAAGGATGGCTTCGAAGGTGCAGCGTTCACCGCGGTGGTTCAACCTGACCTCCGCCAGGCGCGGGGCGTCAAACGGAGTGGCGTTCTGCTGCCGCGCAGTTTCCAGCAGCTTTTCCTCCGGCACGAACAGGAATTCCGCTTCCGGATCCACGAATCGCTGGATGAGCCAGGGACAGGCGACCCGGTCCACCTTAACGTTGCTCCGGGTTACCCATTTCATCGGCCGCCTCCGTACACACCCAAGATTCTCATGCCGACCCAGGCCTGACCCACGGGCAGAAGCCCTTCGGCTTCGCTCAGGACAAGCCCGTGGGCTGAACAGAAACCGTCACAGGGGACGGGTTGCCACAAAATCCCGTTCAGCCCAGTGGCTCCTGCCACTGGGTCATTCCACCGTGACCGACTTGGCTAGGCCTGCCTGCCGCAGGCAGGTTGCGCGGCTGCCCCTCGACTCCGCTCGGGGCAACCATGCTGTTATTCGACGGTAACACTTTTGGCCAGGTTCCTTGGTTGGTCGACGCTTGCTACTCGACCGTGACGGACTTGGCCAAGTTCCTGGGCTGATCCACATCGCAGCCGCGCCGGACGGCGATGTGGTAAGCCAGCAGTTGCAGCGGCGCCGCTTCGAGGATGGGCGCCAGCAACTCGGTGGTCGGCGGCAACTCCAGGACGTGGTCGGCGGCAGCGCGGGCGTCGGTGTCGCCTTCGGTCACCAGGGCGATAACGATGCCGTCGCGCGCCTTCACTTCGCGGATATTGCTGACGGTTTTTTCGTAGCGGGTGACGGAGTCGGGGTCGTTGCGGTCCACTGTCGCCAGGATGACCACCGGCAGGGTGGGGTCAATCAGCGCGTTGGGGCCGTGCTTCATCTCGCCGGCCGGGTAGCCTTCGGCGTGGATGTAGGAAATCTCCTTCAGCTTGAGCGCGCCCTCGAGCGCCAGCGGGTAGTGGATGCCGCGGCCGAGGAAGAGAAAATCGTGGCAGCGGAAGAATTGCCGGGCCAGGTCCTCGATGTCTTCGTCCCGTTGCAGGGTCTGCTCCAGCTTGGCGGGAATCGTCAGCAGCTCCTGCAAGTAGGGCTTGGAGGCTTCGGGGGTAAGCCGGCCGCGGGCCTGGGCCAGGTAGAGGGCGAGGATGTAGAGCGCCGCCAGTTGGGTGGTGAAAGTCTTGGTCGAGGCCACGCCGATCTCCGGCCCGGCGTGGGTGTAGAAAGCGCCGTGGGCCTCGCGGGGAATCATCGAGCCCAGCGCGTTCGAAATCGCCAGCGTAAGGGAGCCTTTGCGGCGGGCTTCACGCTGGGCGGCGATGGAGTCGGCGGTCTCGCCCGACTGGCTGACGACCACCGTCAGCGTGTGCTCATCAATGATGGGGTCGCGGTAGCGGTACTCGGAGCCGTAGTCCACCTCCACCGGCAGCCGCGCCAAGCGCTCGACCATGAACTTGCCCGCCAGGGCCGCGTGCCAAGAGGTTCCGCAGGCCACCATCTTCACCTCGCGGATGCGGCGGAACTCCTCGTCGCTGATCTGCATCTCCTCGCCCAAGTAGACCCGCCCGGTCTCGCGCGAGACCCGCCCCAGCAGGGTGTCGCGCACGGCGCGCGACTGCTCGAAGATTTCTTTCAGCATGAAGTGCTTGAAGCCGCTCTTCTCCGCCTGGATGGGGTCCCAGGTGATGTGTTGCAGTTCGCGCTGGACGTCGTTGCCAGCGAAGTCGAGCAGACGCACGCCCTCGGGGGTGATGACGGCGATTTCTTCATCGGCGAGGAAGAAAACGTCGCGGGTGTGGTAGAGCAGCGCCGGGATGTCCGAGGCCACGAAGTATTCGTCCTGTCCCAGCCCGATCACCGCCGGCGGCCCCGAGCGCACGGCGATGATCTTGTTGCGGTCGTGCACGGAGAGAATTGCCAGGGCAAACAGCCCGCTCAGCTCGCGCACCGCGCAGCGCACCGCGTCCTCCAGCGCCGGGCGGCGGCCGTTTTGCGGCTGGTAATACTTCTCGATCAGGTGGGCGATGACTTCGGTGT
>DATEUS010000295.1:0-9580 GCA_035282985.1 Candidatus Acidiferrales bacterium | reverse complement strand
CCGCCAGTGGCGGGCCACCTGGATGGCGACATGCGCGGCCGCGCCGAATCCGTACATTCCCAAGACTTGGCCGGCCTGGATTCCTGACACCCGCAAGCAGCGGAAGCCGATGATCCCCGCGCACAGCAGCGGCGCTGCCTGCAGAGCGCCGAAAGCGCCGGGAATGGGATAGACGAAGCCTTCGGGGGCAAGGACATACTCGGCGTAGCCGCCGTCGGCGGTGTAGCCGGTGAACACGGCCGCCGCGCAGAGGTTCTCTCGGCCCGAGCGGCAATACTCGCACGCGCCGCAGGTGCGGTGCAGCCAGGCCACTCCGACACGCGCGCCGGTTCGGAAACGGTTGGCCTGCGGTCCCATTTGTTCAATGGTGCCGACCACTTGGTGCCCTGGAATCAGGGGCGACTTGCGGGGCGGCAGGTCACCCTCGACCACATGCAAGTCGGTGCGGCAGACGCCGCAGGCCTCCACCCGCACCAGCACTTCATCCCCCGAGGGCGACGGGGTCGGAACCTCGGCGAACTCCAGGGGGTTGCGTTCCACGCGGCCGACGGTTCGCAGCAGACAAGCTTTCATCTTGAGTCCCTGTCCGTGTCCAGCACCTCACGAGGTTGTTGCCTGCGGGTTTGGCTCGATCTGGCGCGCAAATGGCGCGGGAACGTCGAACTCTTGTCGCCGGGCGGAATGGGTCGAGGGCTAGCTGACCGTTTGGCGCTGGCCGCCGCGGATGACCCGGACCTGGCGGATGCGGGTCGTCATGACCTGGTTCCCGAACTCCACACAGAGACCGGGAGCGGCGACGATGTCGTCCCGGATGGCGCTGCCGCCCCAGGTGCAGCCGTTGATGGTGGTCTTCAGCGGCGAGAGCCCCTGGCGGTCAAACCAACCTCCCGAGACGGAATAGAGACCCTCTCCCAGCACGCAGATCGAATAGACGGAATTCTTGGTGGCAATGACCACCCAATCGCCACAACTGAGGTCGCTCTTGCGCACAGCGCCGGGCCAACTGGCCTGCTCGATGATGGCGTCTAGGGTGCGGACTCTGACCGAGGTCTGGTCGCTTCCGACTCTGGATGACCCTGGCACCAGTGCCTCCCCTCTTGCCACCATCCTAGGCCGTGGCCGTGGCGCTGTCAACGTCAATAGGCTGCGCCGGGGGATCAGGCACTACCGCCGCTTCACCTCCGCATTGGAGGTCGCGTTCAGATATCACTTGAACACCTCTTTCAGCAGTTCAGTGACCCTGGCGGCCGGGTCTTGACGAATTTTCTGTTCTTCTTCGCCGAGCACGTGGAAAAGCCCGTCGAGCGCCTTGGCGACAACGTACTCGTTGATATCCAGCAGCTCCGTTTTCAGGAAAGGAATAGCCCGCGCCCGCCCGATCAGCTCGTTGTACTGGCGCGTCACACCGACTTCGTCCATCGCCTCCTCCACGATTGGCGTGAAGGCGGCCGCCAGCTTGTCGGTCGTCTTGTGGCGGAAGTAGTCGGTGGCGGCCGTGTCGCCCCCGGCCAGGATCTGGCGCGCGTCCTCAAAGCTCATCTCCAGAATGGCATCCCAGAAAATCGCCTTGGCTTCCGGCGCAGCGCGTTCGGCCGCCCGGTTCATGCTGAGGACGAATTCATCGACGGCTGGGCCATAGCCCACGGCGCGCAATCCTTTCTCGAGAGTGCGAAGCTTCTCCGGCATCAAGATCTTGATCGCCGGGTTGCCGAAGTAGCCGTCCGGTTGTCCGGTAGAGCGGACGGCGTTGTCGGTGCCCACTTGCAGGGCTTCTTTCAGGCCGGAGGCAATCTTGCCCTCGCTCAGCTCATTCTTTTCTCCTAGGCCTACCTTCTTCAGCACCTGCTTGAGTTGGGCGGAGCCGGCTGGCGGGCTGGCGGGAATGAGGAGAGCCAACGTCAGGGCGACGGCTAGCATGGTTTCTCTCCTGCGGGCGCTTTCTTTCGGAGGTCGGCTTCGCCCGGTCCCGCGCGCTAGAGACCGGCGAGGGCCGAGGCTTCGTCGTCGGTAAGTTCGAGGACAGTGTCCAAACGAACCATCTTGAGCAGTTGCATGATCCGCTTGGGGGCGGCGAAGAACCTGCACTTACCCCCGATACGTTTGGTGGAAGTATAGGCGCGCATCAGCGCCCCGACTCCGGAACTGTCCATCTCCGTGACCCCGGCCAGGTTGACGGCCAAGTTCTTGGTCCCGCCCTCGAGCAGCTCGCTGACCGTGTCGCGGAAGGCGTGCTCGGGTTCACCCATCTTGAGGGCCCCTTTCAAGTCCAGGATGGCAGCGTTTTCGGTCTGGCGCACGTCAATGGTCACGGTGTCCTCGGTTCGGGGCGGCGTTCGTGCCTGGCCCTTGGGGAAGATTAAAGATAGCAGAGAAAAGCTACTGCAATTGGCAGCGCAAATCAAGACGGAGCTGGGACTGCTGATCCTTGACACCCCCTCGAGCGTCTGTTAGCCTCCGCCCAGGCCCAAGACAAAGGTTCTTTCTCTCACTGCGCGCCGGATGAGGGGATCTCTCCTCGGGGAGCACGATGGGGACAGTCTCCGCTCTCTTGGATCTTTCCACTGCTTACCATACCTGCAGGGACGTTGACTCTCTCCTCAAGACTCTGGCCTCCAAGTTGACGCACCAGTTGAAGGCTCGGGCGGCCCTGGTATGGGTCGCTCCCGAAGGCGAGGGCGAGATGGTCTGCCGGGGGCAGTGGTTTGAAGCCGGGCTTCGTTTCCAGCCGTTGCCGGTGACAGAAGGTTTCTTGGTGGAACTGCTTGCGAGTTCCCGCGCGCGGCGGTTCGCCGCCGGGGAGCTCGACCCGGACAGCCTGACTCATCTGGCCGAGAACGACCGGGAGTTGGTGAAGACAGCCCTCTACGTCCCGCTGCCGGGCCCGCGAGGTGTGGCCGGGGTGGTGGAAGTCTTTAACAAGACCACAGGGGAATTTACGGCCGAGGATGCAATCTTGGCGGAGGAGGCCGCCCGGCTCACCGGCCGAGCCCTGGAGGTCCTGCGGACGGCCGAGCGGGAGCATCAATCCGGCCTGGAGACCATTGAGCGGCTGACCTCTCTCTACGACATCAGCCGAATCTTCAATTCCACCCTGGAACTGCAAGAATTGCTGCCGG
Source organism: Candidatus Acidiferrales bacterium (assembly GCA_035282985.1). Taxonomy (GTDB): domain Bacteria; phylum Acidobacteriota; class Terriglobia; order Acidiferrales; family 2-02-FULL-67-57; genus DATEUS01. The sequence continues at coordinate 6,464 of DATEUS010000295.1, read as the reverse complement.
TGGTGGCGGGCAAGATTCGCGACATCATGGGGGCACAGGCCTGTAACCTGTGGCTGGTCGACACCGGCACCCAGGAGGTCTATTTTGCCCAGCAGGTGGGTGAGGACCCCACCACCAACGAAGATGGCCGGCTGCGGCTGGGCGAGGGCTTGGTCGGCTATGTGGCGCAGCACGGGGAAGCGCGGTTGGTGAAGAGCGCTGAGGAGGAGCCCCTGCTGGCGGCCCGCCTGCCTCAACCCGCCGGCGGGCAGGCGCGCCAGTCAGCCGACAAGCAATTCAAGCTGGAGACGCTGATGTGCGCGCCCTTGCTCAAGGGCGAGCAGGTGCTGGGCGTGGTGGAGGTGGTGAACAAGCCTGACGCCACCGCCTTCGACGACGATGACCTGTTTTTCTTCACCAGCATGGCCGAGCAGGCCGCCATCGCCCTGAACAACGCCAATCTGCTCCAAGCCGAGCGCAAGGTGCACGAGCTCGATGCTTTGCTGACCATCAGCAAAGAGATCACCTCCACCCTCAACCTCGACCACATCCTGACCACGGTCGTGCATCAAGCGGCCACGGTCGTCCCCTTCGATCGCTGCGTGATCGGGCTGTTCGACCGCAACCGGTTCGTCTTGGGGGCTGTCTCCGGCGAGACCGAGGTGCCGAAAACCCGGGAAATGGAGGAGCTGCGCAGCCTGCTGGAGTGGGTGGCCGACCAGCCCGAGGCCGTGCGCGCCGACGCCTACGAAGAAGGATGGCAGGTAACACCCGAAAGCATCCGCGAGCGCTTGGTACCGTATTTGGAAGCCCACGAAGCCCACGGCTTCTATGCTCTTCCTCTGCGAGACGACCAGGGTGTGGTGGGTGTGCTGGCCCTGCTGAGCGGCGACGCCGAGTTCCTCTCCGAAAACCACCTGGAAATCCTCAGCATCCTGGCCAGCCAGACCACGGTGGCCATCCGCAACGCCCGCCTCTACCAGGAAGTGCCCCTGATGAGCCTGTGGCAGCCGTTGGTGGAGAAGAAGCAGAAGCTGATGGCCGTCCCCTACGGCCGCTGGGTGGAAATGGGATGGAGAGTAGGATTGGTGGCGCTAGTTCTGATCGTGGTGCCTTGGAAGATGAGAGTCGGCACCAACGCCACCGTGGTGCCGGCCGACCGTCGGGTGGTGAGCGCGGAGGTGGAAGGCGTCATCAAGCGCGTCCTGGTGCGGGAAGGAGAGAGCGTGGCGGCCGGAGCGGTGCTCGCCGAACTGGATGACAGTGACGCTCGCGTCGGACTGGAGCGGGCCGTGGCCAACCTGGCCGTGGCCCGGCGCCAGTTGGCGGAGGCTGGGGCCGACCGCGACCTAGGCGCCGCCGGTCAGGCTCGCTTGCGAATCCAGATGTATGAGGCCGAATCAGCTTTTTCCCGCGAGAAGGTGGACAAGGCCCAGCTGCGTGCCCTTATCAACGGTGTGGTGGTAACACCCAAGGTGGAGGAGAAGGTGGGTCAGTTGCTGACGCCGGGGGACGTTTTTTGCGAACTGGTGGACCAGGACCGCATGGCGGTGGAAATGAACGTGCCGGAGTCCCAGGTCGACTTGATCCGGCCCGGGGCGGCGGTGTCTATCAAGCTGAACACTTATCCCACCCACACGTTCCGTGGCACGGTGGAGCGGGTGAGCGCGCAGACCATTTCCGCCGAAGGCGAGCAGTTCTTTGTCGTGCGCGCGGTATTTCCTAACCCGGAGAACAAGGTTCGCACGGGGATGGCGGGCCGGGCCAAGATCACGGCGGCCGGCGGCTGGTTTCAGAGCGGATGGTACCCCGTGGGCTATGTAGTGTTGCGTTCGCCGGCTCGCTGGGCGTGGCGCAAAGCTTGGACGTGGCTGCCGTAGACGCTCGCAAGGAGAGACGATGAAGCGCAGAGGATGGTGGCTGGCTGGTGTCCTAGCGATGGGCCTCGGGGCCGTCGGCTGCGGAGATGAGGCCGGAGGTCAGCGTGCGACGGCCCCGGCTCCGGTGTCGGCGGCGACTCCTGCCGCGGGCCCGGCGTTACCTCCTTCGAGTTCCGACACCCTGGAGATCCTGAGCGTGCTCACCGTCGAGCGTGAAGTGGACTTACTGGCTCAACGTGACGGGGTGGTGGTGGAGATTGCCAAAGACGAAGGCAGCTGGGTGGAGGCGGGAGCGGTTCTGGCCAGCCTGGACGACCGCGAACTGGCGGCGCAGCTCAGCCGGGCGCGGGCGGAGCTGGATGCGGCGCAAAGCAACGTCAAGTACAACCAGGCCGAGGTGAAGGCCCGGCAGGCCGCCCACCGGCGCGCGCAGGAGATGTATAAGCTCGGGCTCAACAGTCAGGCTGATCTTGAGGAGGCGGAGTTCAAAGCCCAGGGCGCTGCCTACGACCTGGAGGCCTGGGAGGCGGTGGTGCAGCGCACCCACGCCGATATCCGCGTGCTGGAGCTTGAGCTGGAGAAAATGCGCATCCAGACGCCCTTTCGGGGGATTGTGGCGCGGCGCTACATTCGCGTGGGGGAGAATGTTCTCAAAGACGACAAGTGCTTCCGCATCAGCCAGCTCGCCCCGCTGCAGGTGCGTTTCCTGGTGCCGGAGACGGCGTCTCGGCCGCAGACGGGCGATTCGGTGAATGTGGCTCCAGTCAGCGACAGTCAGCGCGTCTACACCGCCCGTGTCCTCAAGATCAGTCCCACCGTGGATGCCGCCAGCGGCAGCTACGACGTCACCGCGGAATTGACGGGGCAGGACTTGACCGAGCTGCGCCCGGGCATGTCGGTGCGCGTATTCTGGCGAAGCTCGACACCGGCCCCCTAGCCTGACACCGAATGCGCTTCGGACCCACCAGCCTCCGCCTCAACAGCATACTGGCCCAAGGGCTGCACCGGCCCAAGCTGCGGCCCGATCTGCGGGTGAGCGAGCAAACCTTCGCCGGGGAAACGACTTATGTGATCAACATTGTGGAATCGGGATTCTACGCCCGCTATTCGGCCTACGAGTACGAACTCCTCAAGCTCTGTGATGGCACGCGCACGGTGGCAGAGCTTGCTGCGGCCCTCAGTGAGCGCCACCCCGACATCCCGGCGCGGGAGGAAGAGGTGGCCGAGTTCTTGGAGAACATGGACCGCAACATTTGGGAGCGGAGCCTGGGGGAGAAGAACCTGGCGATTTTGGGAAGAATCCGAGACGAGCGCAAGCAGCGGCTGCAGCGCTCCAGCCTGCTCTACATCTACTTCTCCGCCTGGAACCCCGACAAGCTGCTCGAGCGCATCCATCCCTACCTGCGCTGGATGTATACGCGCACCTTCGTCATTCTCTCTCTGCTCCTCTTTCTCTCCACCGCCATCATTGTCGCCGCCGATTGGCTCCGCATCCGCCAGGACACCATCGAGTTTTACACCTTCACCAACAAGACCGGCTATGACCTCTGGGTGTTCTGGTTCCTGCTCTTTTTCACCAGCTTTGCTCACGAGTTTGGCCACGGGCTCACCTGCAAGCACTATGGAGGCAGAGTTCCCCAGATGGGCTTCCTGCTCATTTATTTCACGCCCGCCTTCTACACCGAGTGCACGGAATTGGTCATGTTTGACCGTTCCAGCAAGCGGCTGTGGACGATCTTCGCCGGGATCTGGATCGAGTTGGTCATCTGCGGCGTGGCCACCCTGGTGTGGTTCTTCTCCCCTCCCGGTTCTTTCGTTGGTGATTTGGGCTACAAGACCCTCTTGCTCACCGGCGTCTCCGGCGTCTTCATCAACCTCAACCCCTTGATCAAATTTGATGGCTATCATCTTCTCGCCGAGTACCTGCAAATCGACAGCCTGCGCGAGGATTCCTTTGAGTATCTGAAAGCCTGGGCGCGGCGAACCCTGCTGCGTCAGGAGATGGACCTGCCTCCGGTCACCCGACGCAAGCAGCGAATCTTTCTCGTCTTCGCCACGGCGGCCCTGGCCTATGCCCTCCTCCTCGCGGTAATTATCACTACGTTTGTGAACAACATCTTCACCAGTAAGTTTGGGACCTGGGGCTATGCGCTGACGGCAGGCTTGATCTACCTAGTCCTGCGGAGCAGGCTGAAGAAATGGGCTCCGGCGGTAGGGGAGGTCCTGCGGGACACAAAGGAGAAGATCATGCAGTGGAGACTGACGCGACTGCAAAAGGCCGGTGCCGCTGCCGTGTTGGTTCTATTGTTCGTGCCGCCTACGGCCGTAAAGGTTTCCAGTGAGTTTCTGCTGGAGCCGGGCGCACGCTTCGAGGTTCGGGCCGCGGTCCCCGGCCGGGTGGCCGAAGTGCGGGTGCGGGAAGGGGACATGGTTTCAGCCGGCGCAGTTCTGGCCGTACTGAGCAATCCGGCCATCGAGGTCCGTGCGGCGGTGTTGGCGAACGAACTGGCCCTGGCCGAACGCGCGCTGGGGGCGGCTCGGGTTCAGAGCGAACTAGGGGAGATTCAAAAGTACAGTCGTGAGCGCGCCCGTCTGCAAGCAGAGCTGGCCGAAGCTGTCACAAAACGCGCCGGCCTCATTCTGCGCACGCCCCTGGAAGGCATGGTGACGACTGCCCAGGTGGAGCAGCGCCTGGGCGACTACTTGGAGGAGGGGGAGGAGCTAGCCACCGTGGCTGACCTCCGCGCGATGCGCGCCCGTATCCTGGTGCGTGACTGGGAATTGGAAGATGTCTTCGTGGGAACCAAGGTCAAGCTCAAGCTGCGCAGCTATCCTTTCCGCTCCTTTACTGGGCGCGTTCGACAGATCATGCCGGCGGCCGCGACCGACCGACCCGTCGCCGAGCCGATGAAGCTGGAGCGCAAGGGGCAGGAATTAACCAACTATTTTGCCGTCGTGATGGAATTCGAAAACCCGGAGACCTTGCTGCGGGAAGGGATGACAGGGACGGCAAAGGTCTACGGCCGGCGGTATCCGATTGCCTGGCGCGTGGGTCGCAGCGCCTGGCGCTGGGTGCGCTCCCAGGTCTGGTAGATAGGTCTAGGCTAAAAACCGAGTGGGCTGCCAGTGTCGAGGCAATGGCAGCCCACTGGGTTTTGGGTGCAGCTTACCGAGGCGTCTAGCGCCAGCCCCGCGTCAAGCCCTTGGTCAGGCCCTTGGTCAGGCCCTTGGTCAGGCCCTTGGTGAGGCCTTTGGTCAGACCCTTGGTCAAGCCCTTGCTCAGGCCCTTGGACAGACCCTTGGACAAACCCTTCGTGAGCGGCTTGCTTTGGATCTTGCCCGTCTTGAGTCCCTTTCCCGTCTTCTTCGGTACCATGACTTGCCTCCTTTGGCTCCGTTCTGGCTTCTCTCCAGTCGGCTCACACTAGAACAGTGCAACCAGAAGTCCAAACGCCCCCTGGAAGAGCGGGAATCTGTATGTGCTTGACATTAGGGGCGTTAGCTGGCCCAGCGCGATGTGCCCTTTGAGTGTGGCGGCTCTCGGGGTGAATTTCGATTGGTAGAAAAATTCCCTATGAGGTAATTATTGCCCTACGGCAGCCCTGCTGTCGTGTCTCATCTCCGGCGTCGTCAGCCTTGGGCGGTGGGGCCTCCGATGCTTACGCCATCCCCAACTGCAATAGCGTGAAACTCATTACTGCTGTTTCCATTCCGCCATCCAGATGTTGCCCGTAAGCTCGCCCATATTGAACAGCATCTTGTCGGGGCCGATGGCCAGCGTCCAGTCATTCTGGTTTGCCAGAGAAATCCGTGCATTGTGGGAGTGGAAGACCGCAAAAGGCTGAGCTATAGGCCGCTTCGTGGCTGGGTCGAGGCGCTGTGCCCAGATGCAGAGATAACCATCCTGACTTGAACCATAGAACACCAATTGACCGTCCGGCGACCAGCCGCCATTACCTCCCATCGCGATCCACCCGCTCTCCTCAAGCGGGCTTTCATCTTGAAAGCGGGCTATATAGCTGCGCCCCAAAGTCCCATCCCAAAATATGATCCAGGCATCGTCTGGCGAGAAGCGGCCGCAGCACAACCACTGCCTTGACTGAGGAAACAAGTCGGTCTTCCGGCGTGACGCCAGCTCCAGCAACCACAACCGCCCGGCAGGGGCATTGGCAAGGATGCGTTTTCCGTCCGACGACCAACCGGTCGGCTGGCCGCAGCCCTGACAGACTATTTCTGGCGCGCCTCCGGCGCTCGGAACGAGATATGTATTCCATTGCTCAGCCTCCGCAAATGCCACTTTGGAGCCGTCCGGAGAGAACCGGGGTGCATACTTGGGCGTCCGGGTGGCCGTGAGCACAAAATCCTCGCCCGTCCGCAAGTCTTTGATCCAGACCTCCTGGCTGCCTGAGCGGGCGGAAATGAAGACCATCCTGCCCCCGTCTCGAGAAAGTGCCGGGTGGAAATCGGCGGCGGCGTCTTGGGTCAATCGTTTCAGCTCACCCACGACTTTGCCTTGGCTTGGTTCGATCGGCAGGCTCCAGATGTCGAGATTCTCCGTTAGAGCCGCAAACGCAAGGCGGAGGACTCCGCCTGGTCCCGACGCCA
>DATEUS010000294.1:0-2294 GCA_035282985.1 Candidatus Acidiferrales bacterium | reverse complement strand
GACAGGCAAGGATGCGCACGAAGCGCCCTGGCGGCCTTGACAGGGGGCAAAGTCCCTCCCTACCATCGCCTGCCCTGTCGGCTTGGCCCGACCCGACGCATCCTGGTGGACTACGAAGAGCAGCGCGCCTTCCTCGCCCGTCAACGGCAGCGTTGGCTGCCAGCCGCTCTTGGCTGCGGCCTGCTGGTCATCGCGGTTGCGCGCGCCAAGGAGTTTCTGCCCGTGCAGATAGCCGCCGGGGCGCTGGCGCTGGGCCTGCTGTGGAGCGCCTATTACCTCCCCAACTACCTATGCTTGACGCCCAGCCCGCGGCGGCGACTGCGCTGGCTGGCTCGGGCGCGCTGGTTTCTCCTGCTTCTGTTCGGACTGGTGACGATACCTGCGCAGGCTTGGCTGGCGGTGGCGCTGCTGCCGTTGGCGGCGCTGTTGCACTTCCTCTTGGAGAGACGCTTCCAAACAGCATTACCGCCGGATCCTCTGGCGGCCAGGGGACATCATGCCGTGGGCCTGCCCGCAGCCTACGCCCTCTTCGATCTGGTCCTGCTGTGGGCGGCCGCGCTCGGCGGCAGTCCTGGAGTTCTCCTCGTGATGCTGCTCCTGGGGTTTGCCTTTCTGGCAACCGTGCCGCTGCGGTTGGGCTCAAGCGTGGCCAAGGTATCACTTGGAGTGGTGATAGCCAGCGTCAGCTATCTCCTGGCTCCCGACCCAGTGACTGTAGCGGCGGTCTTCTTGTGGGTAACGTCGACCGCTCACTCACTGCACCGAGCAGATGAACAGAACCAGAGAAACTACGAGGCCCTGGTGAGGAAACTGGAAGCATTCACTCAGCAGCCGCGGGATCAGATCGTCCAACTCATGTCGGAAAGCACGCGACGCCTGGCGGAAGACTGGAACCGCTCCCGTCCGCAGGGAGCGGCGGAAGCGGCCGCCTGGTACAGCCGCAACGCCCCCTACTATCTCTACGACATTGCCCAGCACCACCTGCTCTACACCCACATCCTCTACACGCTGGGGCTGCTGCGGCTGGCGCGAGGCCACGTGCTGGACTTCGGAGGTGGGAACGGAGACTTCAGTTGCGCCGCGGTGCGCGTCGGCGCCGACACCACGTATCTCGACGTCCCGGGCCAGTCGGCCGATTTCGTGCGCTGGCGCGCCCAGCAGGAAGGCCTCCCGTTGACTATCATCCACCATCTCGATGAAGCACGTGGCCCCTTCGACGTCATCTATGGGCTTGACGTTCTCGAGCATCTGGTCGAAACCAAGCCGGTGCTGGCGCGGTGGCAGGAGCTGCTCCGTCCCGGCGGCAAGCTGGTGCTCACCTACTACGTCGGGCCAGCCAGCAGCGCCCCGATGCACATTGATCCCGGTTACAACGTCCGCGATTACCTGCTCACGCAAGGCTTCCGCGACATCAAGGGCAAGCACGCGGGGCTGTTCTCCCCCGAGCTGATGCAGAAGAAGCAGTTCCTGATCCTGGAGAAAGCGGCGGAGTCTCAGTAGGGGGAAATCTCAGCTAGCAGCGCGGGCGCGGCGAAACGAGACCAGCGTCCAGGCCTCCTCCATCGGGTCCTGGCGGTGGCGGAGGATGTAGAAGTTGCCGTCGTGGGCGCGGACGCGGAAGTAGGTGTCGCCCGGGCTGTACCACTGGTCGAGGACTTCCGCCACTTCGTAGGGGTGCTCGTCAAGATAGAAGCGCTGGGGGCGTTCGTCGGCCTTGTGGCCAGCGTAGCAGTCGACGCGAACCCGCATCGGCCCCCCTTTCACTTGACTCTACCGCACGGCAAGCGCAAGAGCAAGATAGGATTCTTTTCCGCCGCCCGCCGCAGCCCCAGCGATAGGCCACCGCTTGCACCGGAAAGCGGAACACGGCTGGCGCTCGGTCCCGCAGCGGCCGGGGCTTCCGGAGCCGAAAAGAAAAACTTTTGACGACTGAAGGCTTTCTCGGAGTAGAATAGGCACATCTAAGTGTGTATGAGATCGGGGGCCAGGGAGACAAGGTGGCGATGAAAGGGCTCAAAGTTCAGGTGAGACGGATCCTGGCGCTGGTGGCGGGCTTGGCGCTACTGCTGGCCGGGCCACTCCCGGCCCGCGACTTTTTCCTGCAGGAGGGGACGGAAGTCGTCCTGCGCCTGCACACTACGGTTGACACCGAAATTTCCCAGAAGAACGACCGCATTATCTGCACCGTGGCCGAGCCGGTGCTGATTGAGAACACCGAGGTCATCCCCGTAGGGGCGCGCGTGCTGGGGCGCGTGGGCGACATCACGAAGCCGGGGCGCTTCGGGCGTGGCGGG
>DATEUS010000293.1:0-2585 GCA_035282985.1 Candidatus Acidiferrales bacterium | reverse complement strand
GCCGCCGGAGACGCCTTGGGTGATGGTAGCGTTGTAGGTGACGCCGCTGTCATCCGTGGCCGCGGCCACGATGTCGAAGGTGCCCTCCGGCACCGGACAGAGCCCAAAACTGCCGTCGGCGCCGGTCTGGAGCTCGAGGATGACCCGGCCGATGTTGGAGTCCACCTGTTCGAGGAAGACGATGCCGGTGACGTCGGTGAAGGGCTCGGTGGTGCCCGCTTCATCGATAACTTTCACCAGTCTGCCGTTGAGGCTGTCGGCGGCCGAGACTTCGCCGGCGTGCAGGGTGGGCAGCAGTCGCAGGTCGCCGTTGCCCTCCTGCACAATCGAATTGCAGGCGTTGAAGTCGATGTTGATGTCGGCCGCCTGGCCTTCTTCAAGCTGCAGACGACCGCCGGCAATGCGGCCCGGGGGAATCTTGATGCCGGTGTTGGCCTGGCTGGAGAGGTTGAGCAGCTCCAGCGGGCCGCCGGAAATCTGGGCGCAGTTCCAACCGTTGACCGTGTCGCAGGCGTTCTCCGCCGGGCCCTCAGAGGCGGGGGCGTTGTTGCGCAGCAGGTGGAGGCGGATCTGCTGGTAGTTGCCCGCCGGCAGCGCGTTCACCACGCCCAACTGGGACAGGACGCATTCGCCGCCGCCGGCGCTGAGCAGGTCAATCTGCAGGGGGGGGTTGAGCTCGGCCAGGGTCTGCCAGCCACTGCTGCCGCCTTCGGCGGTGCTGGAAATGTGCGCCCGCACCTCGGTGATGGTTACCCAAACGTTGTCGAACTGCAGGTCGGAGGGCGCCAGCGGCCCTTTGCAGGTGGGCGGGTCGCTGATCGTGGTGGTGACCGTGCCGGTCACCGCCACTCCGCCCTGGTTGGTGGTGAAGGCGCTGCTGCCGCCGCAGCCGATGAGCACGGCCGCCGCCAGCAGCGTCACTGCTAAGGCAGAAAAATAGGAAAAGGTCGTCGAGTTGCTGTGGTTCATCTCCAACCCCCAAAAAGTAGGATTGCGCTTTGTTTTCGCGGATATGCGCGAGAATCGTCTCATCGGACACACCTCCTCAGCAATAGGACTTTCGTCCTATGGACTGGTCTGACCCCCGTCCTGAAATGCCATACCCTAGTCGTAGGGAAAGGCACCGTCCCCGTCGCGCCGAGGCGGCGGGGACGGCGTTTCCCGATTCCGGGGTCTAGGCTAGTTGGTCGCGCGGTTGGCGGCTAAGTGGTCCTTGGGGACACTGAGATAGCCGGCCACGCGGTTCTTGTTGACTGCGAAGACGACGAGTTCCAGCAACTGGCCCTTGCCCTCGGTGTAGAACTGCACCGGCTCGAGCAAGGTCTTGTCCTTCTTCTCGATGACCTTGTCGGCGGAGAGCAGGGTGAGGGTGAAGCGGTTGCGCTTGGTGTCGGTCTTGTTGAGGCGGACGGAGACGTTGCCGACGCGGCTGAACTGCTTCGACTTGGCGAGGTCGAACTCGAAGTAGTCGCGCTCGCCGCGCCGCTTCAGCTCTTCCAGCTCCTCGTGGTTGCGGGCAATCAGGCCGCTCTGCACGCCCAGGTCGCCCATGGCGCGGCTCAGGGTGCTGCGGGTGTCTTCCAGCGAGTCCCGCGTGGTGGCGACGTCCTCTTTGACCGAACCCACTTCGCCGCTGATCGCTTCCAGTTGGCTCTTGTGCTCTTCCAGCCGCGCGCTCAGTTGCTCCTTGGCCTGGACCTGGTCCTTCGCCAGCTTGCTGGCCTGCCAGCGGGTTTTCTTGAGCGTGTCGGCGGTCTCGGTCAGCTTCTCAGTGGTCTCGGTGCTCTTGCCCTGGAGCTCAACGAAGTTGGCTTCCAGGGTGGCGGTGCGGGTCTCCACGCCCTTGAGCAGGCGGTTGGTGTCTTCCAGTTTCGTGATCAGTGCGGCGTTGGCCTGGTAGTGCATCACGGAAAGGAAGATGACGGCCACGATTACGGCCGCCAGGGTAACGGCAACCCACCAGGGCGGCTTGCTGTTGAGAATGGTTCGGGATGAGGACTGCTCAATGGCTTCTTCTTTCTCGTTCCGGGAAAAGTCGGACTGATTGGTCATGATTGCTCCCTCCGTCGGACGGGCCTAAAAAGTTAGGATGTAATGATGATGTCCGCTGCCCGTCTTTCTGTTTGGGATTCGATGCACCTTCGCCCGGCGCGGTTGTCTGCCAATCTGCGGACCCAGCCAAATCGAACGCAAAACCCTGTGTAGGGGAGGGGCTTGACCCCTCCCGGCAGGCGGCCGCCCTTCCATAGCCTCACGTTCAGCCCAGCGGCTCCTTGGTGGGGCAGACATTCCTGTCTGCCCTGGGGCCATTCCGCCTGCGTGGTCAGCGCAGCCGACGAGGCTAGGGAAAAAAGGGCCGCGGGGCGGCCCGGACAGGCAAGAATGCCTGTCCCACCAACGAACGGCTTTGCGGGCGTGGGGGCTGCGAAAAGAAAGGGCCCCGGCGTCCGTCGGGGCCCCGGACAGGTGCTCAGGGCAGCGGTGATGGAACTCCCGCTCCGGCGCGGTTACTCCTTGATGCGGCCGGGGCGGGGCGGGCCCTTTGCGCGCTCGATTCGGCGGCAATCGAAGGTGCCGATGCCGGT
>DATEUS010000292.1:0-4011 GCA_035282985.1 Candidatus Acidiferrales bacterium | reverse complement strand
CGAAGCCGGTCCCGGTCAGAACGCGAAGGTTGACCAGCGCCAGCCCGGGGATGGTGAAGGAGCGAATTTCGCGCAGGCCGCGGCTGACCTCAATGCCGGCGCCACCCCCCGGGGCGCAGACGACATTATTGGGGCCGAAGTTACCGGTGCCTCCAGTGCCCAGCACCTCACCGGTGTTGGTCAGGTTTCCGTTGGCGTCGAGTGTGAGCCGGCGCACCGCTCCCGTGTTGTTCGAGGTCACCAGCACCGAGCCGTCGCTGCAAACGTCCACGGAATTGCAGTCCCTGTTCGTGCCCAGGGGGAAGGTTCCAATCTGCGTGCGGGTGGCGATGTCAATCACTGAGATTGGCTCGACAAAGCTGCCGTCGCACACCAGCAGAAATTCCTGGTCGGGGCTGAGGGCGGTGTCTTCGCTGCGGTTGGAGATGATGATGGGGTTGGTGCCGGCAGCCAGGCTGGGCGGCGTGGTGGTGAGGTCGATGACCCACACCCGGGAATTGAAGTCGGTCGCGAACCCCAGGCTCTGGTCGCCCGTGACCGAACAGTCTCCGGTCACTTCGCCGGCGCCGATCTGCACCGAGCCCAGAACGCTGTCGGTGTCGGCATTGAAGACGACCACTTTGTGCTGGGCATTGTCCACCACCATCCCCAGAGTCTGCGCCCGTGCCGCGATCGCGGCGACGGCTGCGACTAGGGCCACGACCGCGATCAGACCTTTACCTACTTTCCCCTTCATACTTGGTTCTCCCTTGAGTTCACACCACTGAGGTGCTGCGGCTCCACGGCAGACAGACCTTTGACAGCACGCACCGGAAGAAGACAAACCCACACCCGTTGGCTGGCCCCTTATTGATGGTTGGTGTCCTCGGCTGGCGGGAAGGGATACGGGTTCGCGGGGGCCCGATGGAAGCGGTCGCCGGTGTGGCTTCGGGTCTGCAAACCGTTGCTGGCCTGCATCCTCTTCTAACTGCGGACGATAGCCGACGCCGACGAGAGTGTCAAGAACAATAGCGGGAGCCCGGGGGCGGAGGCTAGGTCAGGCCCAGGTGGGGCACGCGGCTGGCCACCAGCTCCTGGCGAGAGGTCACCTGCAGCTTGCCGAGAACGTTGCTGACGTGGAATTTCACCGTGCGCTCGCTGATGTTGAGGATCTCGGCAATCTCGCGGTTGGAAAAGCGGCGCAGGAGGAACTCCAGAATCTGCCGCTCGCGCCGGGTGAGCGAGACGCGCAGGGCCGAGGAGCGCCGCGCCGCGTCGATGCGCATCCAGCGAACCACCACCGGGGCGGGGAACCAGAGCTGCCCGCCGGCCAACTGCCGCACCGCCCGCGGCAACTCTTGCTGGTAGTGGTCGTAGTTCACCAGCCCCCACGCTCCGCGGAAGAGCCAGCGCAAGCATTCGGTCTCGTCGCAGGGCGCCGCCACCAGCACCGGCCGCATGGCGGGGAACTTCAGCCGCGCCAGCGTCATAACCGTCTCCGCCGACGCTGAGGCGGTGTCGAACACCCCCACCTGGAATGGTTCGTCGTCCGCGACCAGCATGAAGTCGGGCTCGGCCGCCAGCAACCGGGCGAACTGTTGCGCTGCTACTGGATGCGAAGCAAAGACGCGAATGGTGATGGCTGCCATGTCGCTAGGCTCGTTCTGGGGAGAGCGACAGGAATTCCCCGGCCACGGAACCTGGGAACTGAAGAGTGGTACCCTCCGCTCTGCAACTCCCCACTCCGCAAGATAGGCGCGGGCGGGTGCAGTGTCAAGACAAAACACGGCCGCGAGCCTGGCTTTGCTCCTCCGGCAGGACCGGACTACAATTCCCGTATGCCTCTAGACCCCGTGCGCGAGTTGGGCAAGGTGTTGGTGGTCTTCGGCGTCGCTCTGGTAGCGGTGGGAGCGCTGCTGGCGCTGGGCCTGCGGCTGCCGGGCCGCCTGGGGCGTCTTCCGGGCGACATCATCATCCGTCGCGAGAACTTTACCTTCTACTTCCCCCTGGTCACCTGCCTGCTCTTGAGTGTGATACTCTCGCTGCTCTTCTCGCTGCTGGGACGGAGGTAGCGTGGTGCAGCAAGGCCAATTGGAGCTGATCCCCGAGCGCAAGGTCTGGCGTGTCAGCGAACTCACCGCCCAGGTGCGCGACCTGCTGGAGCGCACCTTCCGCGACCTCTGGGTGCAGGGCGAGGTGTCGAACTTTCGCGTCTCCCCCTACGGCCACTTCTACTTCACCCTGAAAGACGAATCGGCCCAGCTCCGCTGCTTCGTCAACCGCAAGGACGCCCGCTTTCTGCGCCTGCGGCCGGAAGACGGCCTGGCGGTCACGGTGCGCGGTAGCCTAAGCGTCTACGAGCAGCGGGGCGAATACCAGCTCCTGGTCAACTACCTCGAGCCGGTGGGGGTGGGAGCGCTGCAACTGGCCTTCGAGCAGTTGAAGGCCCGGCTGGCTGCCGAAGGGCTCTTCGCCGCCGAGCGCAAGAAGCCCCTGCCGATGCTGCCGCAGCGCATCGGGCTCATCACCTCGCCGCGCGGCGCGGCCATTGCCGACATGATTCGCATCCTGCGGCGGCGCTACGAGAACCTCCACCTGCGGCTTTATCCCGTGCGCGTGCAGGGCGAGGGCGCGGCCGACGAAATTGTCGAAGCCATCCGCGCCTTCAACCGTCACCGCGCCGCCGACGTCCTCATCCTCGCCCGCGGCGGCGGCTCGCTCGAAGACCTCTGGGCTTTCAATGAGGAAGTCGTCGCCCGCGCTATCGCCGCCTCCAAGATTCCCGTCATCACCGGCATCGGCCACGAGACTGACTTCACCATCGCCGACTTCGTCGCGGACCTTCGCGCTCCGACCCCCTCAGCCGCCGCCGAGCTGGTCATCAAGAGCAAGGAGGAGTTGAAAGAACGGCTGCGCGCCCTGGAGGCGAAACTCGCGCACCATCTTCGCTACCAGGTGCTCCACGCCCGGCAGCGCCTGACCGAGTTGCTGGCCGCCCGCGGCTGGCGGCAACTCGACACCCTGCTGCGCGAGCAGATCCAGCGCGCCGACGAGCTTGCCACCCGCCTGCGCCAGAGCCTCCGCGACGGCATCAGCGAGAGCCGGCAGCGCTGGGCCCTCGCCACTGCCCGGCTAGTCTCCTTCGACCTGCGCGGAGCGCTGGAGCGCGAGCGGCTGCGGCTGCGCGCCCTCACCGGCCAGTTGAATCAACTCAGCCCGATGAAGGTGCTTGACCGCGGCTATGCCATCGTCTTCGACGAGCAGGGGCGGGTGGTCAAGTCCGCGGCGGCCGTGCGTCTTGGCGACCCCATCCAGGTGCAGTTGGCCCGCGGTCGCCTCCACGCCGAAGTCAAGAAGAAGGAGAAGTAGGCCAGTGGAGTTCTCTTACGCCACCACGCCCGACTACGACTTCGTCACCGACCGGCTGGCCGTCGGCGGCTCCATTTTCACCCGCGAAAACTTTGAGGCGCTGATGCGCGCCGGCTTTACTCACATCATTAATACCCAGATCGAGTTCGACGATCAAACCCTCTCCCGCGGCACCGACCACGAGCCGGCCATTCTCTGGCTCCCCACGGACGACGACTTCCTCCCCAAGCCCTTCGAATTCTTTGACCGCGGCGTGCGCTACGCCCTGGACGTTCTTGACCAGCCAGAGAGCAAGCTGCTCATCCACTGCGCCAGCGGCATCCACCGCGGCCCCCTGCTGGCCCTGGCCATCCTGCGCGTGCTCGGCTACGACCCCCGCACTGCCCTCAGCCTTATGCGCGCCCGCCGCCCCCAGGCCGACTTCCCCGGCGTTTACCTCGACTCGGTCGAAGTCTTCCTGGCCGAATGGGAAGTCAACCAGCAAAGCTCATAGCTTCGCTACTCAGTTCGCCAAACCGCTTGTCCCTGCGCGCGCGAGCGACTACGATGGCGCCGACGCTTTCCTGTTCCTATGGCCAAGCGCGCCCTCGAACACGTCCGCCGTATGCGCGGCGGAGCCCAGGCGCACCTGTTGCGCTGCCACGACGACGCCTACTACGTCAC
>DATEUS010000291.1:0-2544 GCA_035282985.1 Candidatus Acidiferrales bacterium | reverse complement strand
GGCGCCGCCCTGGCTTTCTTGTTGGTTCCGCACGCTATCGCTCGCATCTTTACGCCCGATGCAGCGGTGATACGCGCGGGCGCCGCTCTGCTGGCAGTGGCCGCCTTCTTTCAGCTCTTTGATGGCTTGCAGGCGGTGGCTACCGGTGCCCTGCGAGGAGCGGGAGACACGCGCACGCCCATGGCCTCCCATCTGGTGTCCTACTGGCTGCTGGGACTTCCTCTCGGCTATTTCCTCTGCTTCGGGCGGGGTTGGGGGGCGGTGGGGTTGTGGGTTGGGCTCTGTGTAGCCTTGATTCTCATCGGTTCGGTCTTGCTCTTGGCTTGGTACCGCAAGGCGCACCGGTTCTCCCCTCTTCAACCTTCTCTCGGCGGGTAGCGCCCTGGCAGGGAGAGTTGTTGGCCGCAGGGGATCTGCTTGTGGGAAGCAAGGCCGCCATCTAGAATGTTTGACACCATGGCTCACGCCCCGGCGGAAGATCTGTGGGCCAGCGTTCTGGGGGAGCGCTCACGGCGGCGTCTGCATCTGATTGAGCCGGACTATGCCCGCCCGCTGCTGCAAGTGCCTCCGGAGAAGAAGCAGGCCATCGTCGAGAAGCTGACGCTTCTCTACGGTGAGGAGCGAGCCGCCGCCTGCTATCCGGAGTTGGAACGGCTGATGCAGGTCTACTACGCTCACAAGACCCCGGAGATGATTGCCGAAGACCTGACCTTCAACCCGGCCGATCGCTTCACCGAAAGGGACGTCATCCTGATCACTTACGGCGACGCCATCCACAGTCCGGGCAAGAAACCGTTGCCGGCACTGTCCGACACCTTGAACGTGTTTTTCCGGCGCTTGATCAATACCGTCCATGTGCTGCCTTTTTTCCCGTATTCGTCGGACCGGGGCTTCTCCATCAAGGACTTTGAGGAGGTCGATCCCAAGCTGGGAACCTGGGAGGACATCGAGCGGCTCAGCCTGGGCTTCCGGCTGATGTTCGACGGGGTGGTCAACCATGTCTCCGCCAAGAGCCGCTGGTTCCAGGAGTTCCTGAACGGCAACCCCGACTACCAGGACTACTTCATCACCTTTTCCACCAAGGAAGCTATCAGCGACGAGCACCTGAAGCTGATCCTCCGTCCGCGCACCTCGCCCCTGCTGACCTCCTTCAGTACCATTCGCGGTCCCAAGTACGTCTGGACCACTTTCAGCGCAGACCAGATTGACCTGAATTACAAGAACGAAAAGGTCTTGCTGCGGGTAGTGGACATTCTTCTCTGTTACGTCCGCCACGGCGCGGAGATTATCCGGCTGGATGCCGTTACCTATCTGTGGGAGGAGCTGGGCACGAGCTGTACCCATCTGCGGCAAAGCCACGCCGTCGTGCGGCTTCTGCGCCTGATCCTTGATGTGGTGGCGCCGCGCGTGGCGCTGCTGACCGAAACCAACGTGCCCCACGAGGACAACATCAGCTACTTCGGCGACGGCGCCAACGAAGCCCAAATGGTCTATAACTTCGCCCTGCCCCCGCTGGTTCTGCTGGCTTTCCACAGCGGCGACTGCCGGCGGTTGGCCGACTGGGCTGCCTCCCTGGACTACATCTCCGACACCGCCACCTATTTCAATTTCTTGGATTCCCATGACGGGGTGGGGCTCCTGCCGGTGAAAAACATTCTCCCCCCGGAGGAGGTGGACGCGCTGGTGCAACGCGCGCAGGCGCACGGCGGCCTGGTCTCCTACCGGGATGCCGGCGACGGCACCCGCACTCCCTACGAGCTGAACATCACCTGGTTCAACGCCCTGAATCGGGAGGACTCGGAGGAAAGCGTGAAGCTGCAGGTGGATCGCTTCATTGCCTCGCGAGCGATTGCCCTGACCTTGATGGGCGTGCCGGGCGTTTATCTTCCCAGCCTGGTGGGTGGGCGCAACGACCAGGAGGCTGTGCGGCAAAGCGGCGAAGCCCGCAGCATCAACCGGGCCATCATTTACGAAAAGGTGTTATTTGAGCAGTTGGGCGATGCCGACTCTCCCTTCCACCAGATTGCCGACAGGTTCTTCCGCCTGCTGGAAGCACGCATCCAGGCGCCGGCCTTCCATCCCAACGGCGGCCAGCGCGTTCTGCGGGGGAACAGCGCCGTCTTCTGCGTCCTCCGCGAAGCCCCCGACCGCAGCCAGCGCGTGCTGGCGCTGACCAACGTGAGTGATCGGGAGCAGGAGGTGCGTCTGCCGGCGACGGAAGCTGGCCTTACCGCCCCCGCTTGGCGCGACCTCTTGAGCGAAGAGCGGATCCTTCCCGACAAGGGCAGCTTGGTTACACACCTCAAGCCTTACCAAGTGCGCTGGCTGGAGGCGGAAGAATAGCTCGTCTGCCGCCACGGAGCATCGCTCCTACTACAAGTCATCTCACGGATGTGCTTCTGCGCGCAGCCGTCAAGGCACGGCTTTACTTGTCCTGAGCGGAGTCGAAGGAGCCGTGCCAGAGGAGCCGCGAAAAATGCGGGCTTTAGCCCCTGGGGCACCGCAAGATCTTTCCTGGTGCACCCCTGCTCATATCTAGGACGG
>DATEUS010000290.1:0-3007 GCA_035282985.1 Candidatus Acidiferrales bacterium | reverse complement strand
GGACGGGTCTCGACGTTGTTCCAGTACATGTACTCGGTGCCGTCGCGGTCGGTCCACAGCTTCTTGCAGGCGATGGTGCAGGTCTGGCAGCCGAGGCACTTGTTCAGATCCATCACCATGGCGTACTGGTGTTTCGACATGGCTGCCTCCCCTTACACCCTGACCTTCTTGCGGTGAGCGAAGTCGAACCGCTCGACTTCCACCTTGATGTCGCGGTTGTTGCCGGTCGGCCCCCAGTAGTTCAGGCGGAAGTTGATGTGGCCGTACTTGCCGATCAGTTGCGTGGGCTTGATCTTGATGTAGGTGAGCGACTGCCAGCCGCCCTGCTGGAAGCCGAGAAACTTCTCCCAGCCGTGGTACATCGTCACCCGCCCGGGTTTTTCGCCTGGCAGGATTTGAAGGCGGCAGACGCATTCTCCGACGTCGTTGTAGATGCGCACCCAGTCGTTGTCGCGCAGGCCGCGGCGGCGGGCGTCGTCGGGGTGCATGTAGACGATGGGCATCCCGCGCTGCAGCCGCAGCATGGCCCGGTGGTCGCGCCAGGTGGAGTGGATGGACCAGCGGCCGTGCGGGGTGTTCCAGTAGAGCGGGTACTTCTCCTCGATGGGTTCTTTGTGCGCCGGCAGGGCTTCGCCCAGCTCCAAGTACCAGGGGTGGTCAATGTAGAACTGCTGCCGGCCGGTCAGCGTCCGCCAGGGCCGCTTCTTTACCACCTGATGCGTGAAGGGCGTGTAGGCCACGCCCGGCTCGATGTCGCTGTTCCACGCCTCCGGGTCGGTGGCCACGAAGCGCCGCGGCTGCGCTTGCAGGTTCCGGTAGGTCATGCCTTTGGTTTCGGCGGAGTGGGCGAGGATGAAGTCGGCGGCCTGCTCGTCGGTGACGATCTTGCCCTGGCCACTCCAGCTCTCGGCCATGCGGGTGAAGTCGCGGTCCCACTCGAACCGCTCGTCGCGGTAGGGCTGCAAGCCTTTCTGGCGGGCGACCTCGGAAATTTTCTCCGCCAGGGCGCGGAAGATGTCCCAATCGGTCTTGCTTTCAAAGAGCGGGTCGAGGGCCTTGCCGAAGGTGTGGATGTAGCTGTGGCAGTCGGTGGAGTTGAGGTCAACCTTCTCGTAGTAGCTGGCGGCGGGCAGCACCACGTCGGAGTAGAGGGCGGTGGTGTCCATGCGGTAGTTGATGTCGACAATCAGGTCGAGATCGCGCCAGAGCGAGTTCTCGATGACCTCATTGCCCTTGGCCTGATTGAGGTAGTTGGCCCGCCAGACGATGAAGGCGCGGGGCTTGCGCCCGCCCGTGGGCCAGAGCGGCATCCAGCCGTTCTTGACCGACTCCTGGATGTACCACTCCACAGGCTTGCCGTTGTAGAGGTGCGGGTCCTTGTTGGCCGAATGCACGTAGCTCCACAGGGTGGTGTTCTGGAAGCGCTGCTTCTTCCGCCCTTCGGGGAAAGCCAGCTCGAAGAAGCCGTGCTCGGGCCAGATGCGTTCCTGGCCGACGTAGTGGTTGAAGCCGCCGCCGTTCTTGCCCACGTTGCCGGTGAGCGCCACCAACAGGATGAAGGCGCGGTTGATGAGGTCGTTGTGGAACCAGTGGTTGGTGCCGGCGCCGTGGATGATCATAGCGGGCTTGCGCGTGCCCATCTCGCGGGCGAAGGTTTCAATCTCGTGGGCGGGCAGGCCGGTGTCGCGCGCCACGCGGTCGAGCGGATAGGCGGCCAGTTGCTGGCGCAAGAGTTCAAACACGGTGGTGACTTCAACCGAGCGGCCGTCAGCCAGCCGGACTACGAAGGTGCCTTTGAGGGCGGGGCCGAGGTTGCCCAGGCGCAACGTTTCTTCCTCCGACCCCATCGAGCCCGGCACGGCCACCTCGCGCTGGCTGCGGGTGTCCCAGCAGTAGAAGACATCTTCCTTGCCGCCGTTCTGGAGATCGGACTGGCGCAGGAAGCGCTGGGTCTCTTTCACCACCAGTAGGGGCAGGTCGGTCTGCTCTTTGACGTAGGGCTCATCCATCAGGTTTTCGTCAATCAGGATTTTGGCCGCGCCCAGGGCCAGGACGGCGTCGGTGCCGGGATTGATCTGAAAGAAGAGGTCGGCGTGGATGGCGCTGGAGTTGTAGTCGGGCGAGATGCACACCAGCTTGGCGCCGTTGTAGCGGGCCTCGAAGGCGAAGTGGGCGTCGGGGATGCGGGTCTGGGTGATATTGGACCCCCAAAAGACGATGTACTTAGCGTTGAACCAGTCGGCGCACTCGCAGGCTTCGGTCTGCACGCCCCAGGTGAGCGGCTCGCCCGGAGGCAGGTCGCAATACCAGTCGTAGAACGAGCACATCACCCCGCCCAGGTAGTGCGCCAGGCGCGAGCCGGCGCAGAAACTGACCGGGCTCATCGCCGGAATGACGCTGAAGAAGGTGTTGGTGTCGGGGCCGTAGTTGTAAACGTTGTCGAGCAGTTTCTCCGCGATGAGGGTGAGGGCTTCATCCCAGGTGGCGCGGCGCCACTTGCCTTCGCCGCGCGCGCCGGTGCGAATGAGTGGATAGCGCAGCCGCTGCGGGCTGTAGACGTACTCGACGAAGCAGCCGCCCTTCTGGCAGCCACGGGGATTGTAGTCGGGGAGGTCGGCGCTGATGCGCGGGTAATCCGAGGCCTGCTCCTCGCGCACCATCACCCCGTTACGCACGTAAACATTCCAGGAGCAGGAGCCGGTGCAGTTGGCGGAATGGGTGGAGCGAACCACTTTGTCCCAGGTCCAGACCTTACGGTAGAAATCCTCCCAGCCGCGGTAGGGATAACTGCGCAGGGGATCAAAATCGCCGGTGAGGCTGGTCAGCACCGGCTTTTCGCTCTTGCTGCAGCCGGGCAGATAGAGGGCGGCGGCGCCGACCGCAGCTGCACGGATGAAGTCGCGGCGCGACCAGCCGGTGTTTTCCTGCTCCTTTTGTCCGTTGCTCACGGTGCACCTTCTGCGGGGCCCGCTTCCTCCCGGCCTTGAGCCCGCGTCGCTTCTCCTCC
>DATEUS010000289.1:0-5660 GCA_035282985.1 Candidatus Acidiferrales bacterium | reverse complement strand
CAACCCCGCGGCTCCTGCCGCTGGGCCACAATCATACGGCGCCGCTACAAGTCCTCCACGTATCCCACGCATTTCATTTCCGGCTATGTCCGTCACCGCCTTCCGCTCTTTCAACTCCGCCCCGATTTCGTCTCCCTCTTTCTGCAAGCGCTCTGTTTCTACCGCGAGAAATCGGGCCTCCGTATCTTTGGGTACGTGGTCATGCCGGATCACTACCACCTGCTGGTGGGGTTTCCCAAAGAGGTTCGCGTCCGCGATTTTCTGCGCGATTTTAAGAGCTACGTAGGGAAGGAAATCGTTGAACGGCTACGGAAGGAGGAGGCGTTCGACCTTCTGGAGAGTTTTCGGCTTTCCCACCCCCGCAAACGTCAACGCGATCCCAACTATGCTGTGTTTCAGCCGGACAACGATGACCGCGTAATCTACTCGGAAAGATTCTTTCGGCAAAAACTCAACTACATCCACAACAACCCGGTAAGAAAGAACCTGGCGCCCGCGGCGGCTGACTATCAAGGGTCAAGCTGCAGGAGCTATCTGAGCGGCGAACCGCATCCCATCCGCCTGGACTCGTGGGGCTAAGTGGTGGCGAGCCCTGTGGCGGGAGCCACTGGGTTGAACTCTCTCGAGTTTCGGCAAGCGGATCTCCTCCGCCTATCGCGGGTAGATCTCCTCAGGCCTGCGTCTAGAGCTCCACAGGTCCGCGACCCGGGTACTCGAAGCGCATGCATTGAGAGCTACAGTCTCGGCAGCTCCGGGAAACCATGCCCGCCAAGGTTCAACCCAGCGGCTCCCGCCGCTGGGCCAAATTTCTTGTGGAGCCTTCCGGGGGGTGCTATACTCCCTCTTGGTTTGGAAGGCGCCTTTTCATAGGTCCGGCTCGATGGTTTCATCGCTGGTTTCATAGAGGCAGGCGCCAGGAACACACATTGGCATCTTCGCAGGGGCAGCAAGCATCCCGTCCCCCGAGTGAACGCTCGGCCGCACCGCGGTTGAGGCCGTCCACGGCGGGCGAAAAATGGGGCTGGGTAGACCTCAGCCTCTTCCGAGTCAGTTTCGTCCTGCTGGCTGTCGCCGCCACCTACCACTTCCGCCCCTTCCGCCTTCCCGTCGTCTACGCCGTCCTGTTCGGCTTCGTGCTCGGTCTGGCCGGGGTGCTGCTGGAGATGCGCTTGCGTCACTCCAGTCTGACGCGGCTGATCGGGGCCCTGGTGGGGGCCATCGCCGGCATCCTCTGCGCCTACCTGATTTCAGTAGTGCTGGGCGGGACCAACATCGAAGCGCGCACCCAGTCCTTCCTCCAGGTCACCTTTCTGCTGGTGATGACCTACCTGGGGATGATCATCGGCGCCAAGAAGGGCGACTTGCTCAACCTCCAGGCCCTGGGCGGTCTTTTCGGGGCCGAGCGCGCCCCCAAGCGCGACTACAAGGTGCTGGACACCAGCGTCATCATTGACGGGCGCATTGCCGACATCTGCGAGGCCGGCTTCCTCGACGGCACCGTGCTCATTCCCCAATTCGTGCTGCGTGAGCTGCAACTGGTGGCCGACTCCGCCGACAGCCTCAAGCGAAACCGCGGTCGCCGCGGCCTCGATATGCTGCAGCGCATCCAGAAAATTCCTCACCTCCATTCCCAGATCATCGAGGATGACTACCCCCAACTCCGCGAAGTGGATATGAAGCTGATCGAGCTGGCCAAGCACTACGAAGCCAAGATCGTCACCAACGACTTCAACCTCAACAAGCTGGCCCAGCTCCAGGGCATCAATGTCCTCAACATCAACGAGCTGGCCAACGTCCTCAAGCCCATCGTCCTGCCTGGCGAAATCATGCGTGTTTTTATCCTCAAGGAGGGCAAGGAGCCCAACCAGGGCGTGGCCTACCTCGACGACGGCACCATGGTGGTGGTGGAGAACGCCCGCCGCCTGATTTCCCGCACCCTCGACATCACCGTCACCAGCGTTTTGCAGACCACTGCTGGCAAGATGATTTTCGGGCGCTACGAGGAAGGGCGCGCCGCTGAGCGGAACCACGGCGACCGTGATCGGGAGCGCGAGCGCAACCACGGTGCTCGGGACTTCGCCGGCGGACCGCCACGTCGTCCGGGCAATTTCGGCCCGCGCCGCCCCGGCCGCTACCAGGTGGTGGGCGGGCCCGAGGCGGATGAAGCCGACTCGGAGGAGCCGGAGTCCGGCAGCTAGAGTTACCTCCTGCAATCTTCTCCAATGGACACTGCTGCGAAAGTTGTCGCCATCGTCCCCGCCGCCGGCTTGGGCGTGCGTATGGCCGGGGGCCGCTCGGCCCAAGGCGCCGCGCCGCCCAAGCAGTTGCTGGAGCTGGATGGCGTGCCCATCCTCTTCTGGACCCTGCGCCGGCTGGCCGCCTGCGCCCGCCTACGGGAGTTGATTGTCGCCGTGCGGCCCGCTGACTACGCTGGGGTCGAGGCCCGTTTGGCTGAGGAGAGCTACGCCGCGCGGGTGCGCTTGGTCGAAGGCGGCGAGTCCCGCCAGGAGTCGGTTGCCAACGCCCTCCACCAGGTTCCGCCCGACACCGATCTGGTGCTGGTGCACGACGCCGTCCGACCGTTGATTGAGCCCGTGCTCATCGAGCGCGTCCTCGACGCTGCGGCCGAAACCGGCGCCGCCATTGCGGGCCTGCCTGCCAGCGACACGGTCAAGCAGGTCGAGCCCGCCGGCGGCGGCCATCACTCCCACATCAGCGTCACCATCCCGCGCGAGCGCATCGTGCTGGCCCAGACGCCGCAGGTGTTTCGCTTCGACTGGCTGCGCGAGGCGGTCGAGGCCGCCGCCGCCGATGGTTTTCGCGGCTCCGACGAAGCCATGCTGGTCGAGCGCCTCGGCCGCACCGTTACCGTGGTGATGGGCTCGCCCCGCAACATCAAAATCACCACCCCCGCCGACCTCGACTTGGCCCGCTTCTTCCTCGCCCAGGACCGAGCCCACTAGCCATGCATTTCTTGGTGAGCAGGCATTTGTCGTTCCGACCGCAGCGAGCAATCCATTTGTGGCTTCGCTCAAGGCTGTTTTTGTATAGGCTTGTCATTCTGAGCCTGCCCCGCGCCTCTCAGCGGGGCGAAGCGAAGAATCGTACCGCTGAGATGCTTCACTTCGTTCAGCATGACAAAGAAAGCGCCGACCTCGACCTGGCCCGCTTCTTCCTGTCCCAGGAAATGCCGAGATGAGTTCCATGAGCAGCGTATACGTTCTAGGGGCTGGTGCGTCTAGGGCGGAAAGCGCCGAAATCCCGATCGTTTCAGACTTTCTAAGCAAAGCATTCAACCTCGGGAAGTTCTCGTCGCCGGACGCAACCAGTTTCATTCAGGCCATCTCCAGCAGATTTGGTTTGGATGTGGGGGACTTGAAAAATGGTTCGGTTGACATTGAGCAGGTCTTTACCCTCATTGATACCGACATAGCCTGGGAAGAACACGATCGACCGGATGGTGTCTCGTGGCTTCGGTCATCAATAGCACGCTCAACGATTGAGGGCCTCCTCGGCGGCGTCCTTTTTCCCGTCATGAAGCCAGTTCTTGTGAACGGCGCCCCTCTACACAAACGGCTTGTTGAACGGACCAAGCCCGGCGACAGCATTCTGACCTTCAACTACGACCTCATAATTGACAAGGCATTGCTCGACACGAACAAATTCACAAGATCTGGCTATTGCATCGAGTTTTCCGGAGGCGTCGACTCCTCGAGCGAGAGACTGCACAAAACTCCGACGGACGCAGGTCAGAGTGAAGTGAAGCTGCTGAAGCTTCACGGATCACTGAACTGGCTGGGATACCACTACCCGAAAAAAACTAGGATCCTGTATCTCGAAGACGGCCTTACGACGTTGAACCTAGCTGCCGAAGGCTGGGGACCCTCAATCCAACTTAAGGAAGAAGGAGACTACGACGGGTACCTGAAGCCCCTCCTTGTCCCGCCTTCGAGCGATAAAAGCCACGTTTGGGAGACTCACAACGGAGCCATGCGCGGACTGTGGGTAAAGGCCGGAGAAGCGCTTCAAGAATGTGCCACCCTATTTGTCCTGGGCTACTCACTAAGAGATGCGGATTACCAGGCGAGATGGCTGTTCCGCCGCTTTTTGGCCGACCGACAAGATAAGCCGCAAATCTGGGTAGTGAATAGTAATCCGGACCACAGATGCAGGTTGCGCAGTTTCTTCCGGTCCTTGGGCGCCGTTGTTGAGTCTTACTCCTTTGAAGATTTCGTCGGATAATTGCAGGTTGTGCAAGTGACGATGCGCGTCGGCATCGGCTACGATTACCACCGGTTGGTTGAGGGGCGCAGGCTCATCTTGGGCGGAGTCGAGATTCCCTTCAGCAAGGGCTTGGCGGGGCACTCCGACGGCGACGTGCTCACCCATGCGATCTGCGACGCTTTGCTGGGTGCCGCCGGGCTGGGCGACATCGGACAACACTTCCCCGACACCGACCCGAGATGGAAGGACGCCAGCAGCCTGGAATTCCTGGCCCAGGTGGTCGAACTGGTGGAGGCGAAAGATTTGCGCGTGGCGCAAGTGGACTCGGTGGTCGTGGCGCAGGAGCCCAAGCTTGCCCCCTACTTCGGCCGCATGCGCGAAAAGCTGGCGCGGGCGATGGGCATCGAGCCGCGTCAGGTCAACGTCAAGGCCAAGACCACCGAGGGTCTCGAGGCCATCGGGCGGGGCGAGGCCATGGCGGCCCACGCCATCGCTCTCCTGGAAGCCCGCTGAATCCGGTGCGTTTCTCCTGGTTTCCAGTTACACTAGGGCGCTTTTCGCGAGCGACGACTAGCAACGTGGGAGAGGAGGTTGGATGCGTCAGAAGTCGTTCCTGGCCCGCCGGAAGCATCACAAGCGCCGCAAGCGCGCCAAGCTGAAGATCAAGCTCTATGAGAAAGGCGAGTTGAAGTACACCGAGCTCCCCCGCCTGGCGAAAAAACTCCTCGCCCGCAAACGGCGGCAGACCGTGCACTCGGCGGAGTAGTCTTTCCGCCAAGCTGCCTTCCGTCTCGTAGTCACCCCAGGACTCAACTCTCCTTCGTCCGGGCCGCGCGGACGGCATGGTATTCTAAGCGGGCGATGGCTCCCTTCCATTTCACTCCCGAGGGCGAGACCCTCACAGCCGAGAGCGCGCGCCAGGCCCTCTTTCTGTGGCTGCGCGCGCGCCAGCGAAGCGAACCCTTCCTCCTGGCTCGACAGCAGACGGCTGATTCAGAGCTTTGGCGGGAGGAGTTGCGCTGGCTGGGACTGGAATCGGATGGCGAAGCCGAGAAGGGCGACACGCCGGACTGGCTCCGCTCGCTCCCGGCGCTGGAAGAGTCCGAGCCCTCTCCTTGGGGCCAGTGGAGCGGGCACACGCGCGTCGCTGAGTTGCGCGAGCTGGGTGTGCTGCCAGAAGCTTTGCTGAACTTCCTGGCCCTGACCGCCTGGACGCCGCCGCCCGACCCGCGAACAGGAAAGCCCCGAGAGATTCTTTCCCGGGAGGATCTTTTGGCTCTGTGGTTGCCGGAGAACCTGCTCCACGAGTCGACCCGTTTTGACTTCGAGCAACTGCGGCGCATCAACCACGCCTGGCTGCAGCGCGCCGATCTCGACCGCCTGGTGGCCCTGGCCCTGCCGTACTACCAGCGCGTCAACTGGCTCCCGCAGGAAGT
>DATEUS010000288.1:0-3802 GCA_035282985.1 Candidatus Acidiferrales bacterium | reverse complement strand
GCCGCTCTTTCTCGTTCAGCGGGTAGTAGCCCACGTTCTCCACCACTGCCTGGCCGTCCTTCGACAACGCCCACTCGGCAAACGCCTTCAAGTCACCCTTAGGTCGGCCGGCGACGTACCAGTAGAGGTAGCGGCTGATGGGGTACTGCGCCGATAGCACGTTCTCCATCGTCGGCTCCACCGCCGGGGAGTTGGCGTCCTTCCTCACCCGCAAGTGCTTCACACCCTCGCCGTAGGCGACGCCGCCGTAGCCGATCCCGCGGGGGTCTTTGGCCACCGCGTGGATAACGGCCGCCGTTCCCGGCAGGGTCTGCACGGTCGGGAAGTAATCGACGTTCTCCAGCACGTGCTCCTTGAAGTAAACGTAGGTGCCGGAGTTGTTCTCGCGGCCGTAGAGAATCATGCGCTCGTCGCGCCCGCCCACTTCTTTCCAGTTCTTGATGGCGCCGGTGTAGATGCCTTTCAGTTGCGCCAGGCTCAGTTCGCCGACCGGGTTCTTGACGTTCAGGAAGACGGCCAGGCCGTCCACCGCCACCGGCAGCTCCAGCACCTCAGCGCTCCGCTTTGCTTTCACTGCGTCCTTCTCCTTGTCCTTCATCGGCCGCGAGGCCTCGGCGATGTCGGTGGTGCCGTTGATGAGGGCGGCGATGCCCGTGCCCGAGCCGCCACCGGTCACCTGGATGGTCACGCCGCGGTTCTTCTGCATGTAAACCTCGGCCCAGCGCTGGCCCAGGATCACCATGGTGTCCGAGCCCTTGACCGTGAGATTCCGCTGCTGCGCGGTCAGGACCGCAGCCCCGACCAGCAGCCCCAGCAGCGTACCGATAACGAGTGCCTTCTTGTTCTTCATTTCTGTTTTTCTCCTTACTGCTCTAGT
The DNA here is from genome assembly GCA_035282985.1 of Candidatus Acidiferrales bacterium. GTDB lineage: Bacteria > Acidobacteriota > Terriglobia > Acidiferrales > 2-02-FULL-67-57 > DATEUS01. The sequence goes on along the minus strand of DATEUS010000288.1, from coordinate 2,925 downwards.
TTCTCTCGCGATTGTTACACTTCTGTTACAGTCCGGTTAAAAGCCGGTAGCCGGCTAGAACTTGTAGATCAGGTCGATCTGCGACCGCTTGAGCCACGGCTCGACGATCCCCAACTGCCGCCCCACCAGCAGGGTGTAGCCCAGTTGGATGTTCTTGTAGGCCTGGTAGGCGAAGCTGAAGCGGTGGTTTACGACGTCGGTGGATTGCCGCAGGTCGCTGAAGTTGAACGCCGACAACACCGCCTCTTGCTCGATGTGAATCAGCGTGTAGCCCACCTGGATGTCGTGCCGCTCCTTGGTCTGCCCGAAGGCAATCTCCGCCCAGTAGCCCTGGCGGTCGTTGGGATTGCAGGCCACGCCGGCGACGTCGACGTTGGCGCAGGCGCGCGTATTGGTCACGTAGTCAAAGAGCAACGAGAGCGGCCAGCGCTTGTGGCCGGTATCGAATTTCAGCTCCGCAATCAGATCCAGCAGCCCGAAGCGCGAGGCGAAGGCCGTGGCGGAAGCCGCGTTGGTATTGCTGTTGCCGCCAAAGAGCAGCGCCCCGACCACCGCCGTCCGGATGGCATCGGTGTTGAACCAGTCGGTGTAGGTGGCGGTGGCTTCCAGCTTGGTCCGCGGCCCCAGGTCCCAGTTCGTTTGCAAGCCGCCGCCCATGGTGTAACTGTCCTTGCCGCTGCCCGATTCGCGGAAGGGCAAAGCCAGGGCGATGACCTTGATGTTCTTCAGCGGAGTCTCCTTCAGGTCGAAGGAGAGGACGGGCGAGATCCCTTCGGGGTTGAGGTCGCTGTCGAACGTCAGTTCGGTGCGCTTCCAGGTGTAGGCGAATTTCCCTCCTGTCAGCGCCAGCGGTTTGAACCAATTCGGCGTGTAGACAACAAAGGCCTGATCGATACTGAAGTTCTTGCGGAGGAAGAAGCTGGTAAAGCTTTGGTTGGTCGAGATCGGGTCTTCGAGGTCACCGGTGGAGATGCGCAGCCCGGCGCTCCACTCGTCGCTGAACTTGTTCTTGACGTCGAAGCGGGCGCGGAAGCGGCCCCGATTGCGGTCGGGGCTGGTGCCGCCGCGGAAGGGCTCATAGCGCAGCCGCAAGTCGCCGCCGAAACTGAAATTCCCCAGCCCTTTCACCTTGGCGCTCAGGCTTTTCTCGGTGTCGCTGGCCTTCTTATCGACCTGGTTTACCTTCTCATTGAGCGCGTGCGTACTTTCCGCCAGCGCGTCCACTTCGCCGGAGATCCGCTCCAGTTCCTGCTGTGCGGTCTGGCCTTGGAGGGCCGGAGCCGCAGCGGAAGCGGAGTTGCCGGCAGGCGCTGGCGGCTCGGCGAGCCCTGCCAGTTGTTGCTGCATCTGCTCCAGCACTTTCGCCTGCTGCTGCAGCAGACGCTCCAGCTCGGCAATGCGCTGTTGCTGCTGCTCGAGCTGCTCCTGCACTGAAGGCGCGGTTGCGTGGACCTCCTTGTCCTCGGCGGCCAGCCCCGCCACCCCCAGGAAAAGAACTACTAGTGCCATCGTGGCACTTTGCTTTACAGGCAGTTTCATTGTCGTTGTTCTCCTCTGAAAGGAATCTACGGTCACGCCGCCGGTGCGGGCTCTGCGCCCGCGCGACGGCAATCCTTCTGTTCTCCCTGTCCCAGCCGCGCACCCGTTCTGTGCTGGTGCCATGCGCACTCTACACCGGACGAGTTCAAAGCTGAATGAAGACACCATGAATGTTGTGTTAAACCCCCGGGCTCTTGCGTCCGCCTCGAAGTTCCGAAGAATGAGGCTGGGGAGAGCCTTGCGACTCGCTGCCACGCCCAACAGGCGCAGGCGGAAGAGTCAATTGGTTTTCTCCATCTCTTGGTGGCGCTTCCGCGCGCTTGGCTGTTGGGCAGCGGAACGCTGGGTGAAGAGGCGACACTACCGCGGGGAAATGACGCCGGTATGAGCCGGGTGTTAATTCTTCGTTACTGGGAGACAGGGGCGGCGGGCAGAAAGACGGTGAAGGTGGAGCCGCGACCGACCTCACTTTCGACGCTGATGCGGCCCCCGTGAGCTTCCACCAGATGCTTGGCGATGGAGAGGCCGAGTCCGGTTCCACCCACTTCCCGAGAGCGCGCGGCATCGACCCGATAGAAGCGCTCGAAGATGCGCTGCTGGTCGGTGCGAGGAATGCCGATGCCCGTGTCGGTGACCGCAATCGCCACCTGGTCAGCCGTCGCCGCGGCCCGGACGGTGATGCGGCCACCGGGCGGGGTGTATTGCACGGCGTTATCGAGCAGGTTTTGCAGGACCTCCCCCAAGCGGGCCAGATCACCCCGCACCGGGGGCAGATCGGGAGAAGACTCGGCAGTCAGCGCGAGCTGTTTCGACTCCGCCTTCAGGCGGGCGGTGTCGAGGCAGGCAGCGATGAGTTCACCGACAGAGAGGGAGCGCATTTCCAACTCCAGTTGGCCGGCCTCAATCTGAGAGAGTTTCAGTAAATCGTCGGTGAGCCGGGCTAGGCGCGCGGCGTGCTCACGGATGATGCCCAAGAAGCGCTGGCTGTTCTGGGGGTCGTCGAGGGCGCCGGCCAGCAAGGTTTCGGCAAAGCCCTGAATGGCGGTGAGCGGCGTCTTGAACTCGTGGGAGACGTTGGCGACGAAGTCGCGCCGCACGCGTTCCAGGCGGCGCAGCTCGGTGATGTCGTGGAGGACCAGAACAGCGCCGAGGGTGTGCTCCGCCTCGACCGGGGCCACCGTGACGCCAAAGGTGCGCGGGCGGGCTCCGCCCAGAGCCACCTCGCCGCTGCGAGTCGTGGCGTCCCTGAGAACCTGCCGGGTCAGCGCAATCAACTCCGACTGCCGAATCACTTCCAAGGCCGGACGGCGCTCGCAGGATTCCCTGCGCGTTTCCAGGGCGCGGCAAAAGGCCTGGTTGCAGAAGACAATCCTTTCGTCGGCGTCA
>DATEUS010000287.1:0-12763 GCA_035282985.1 Candidatus Acidiferrales bacterium | reverse complement strand
TGGAGGCGATGCGGCGGCCGGCGTCCGAACGCGGGTTCTGGGGCGGGTGGCTCGACCGGCTGGGCTACTGGCTGGGGGTGGCGCTCTTCAACGTCTTTCCTCTGCCGCGGCAGAGCGGCTTTCGCGAAAGCTTCCGCTTCGCCGGGGAAGCGGTCGACCGCGGCTACAGCGTGCTGGTCTTTCCCGAAGGCGAGTACACGCCCGACGGCCGGGTGATGCCGTTCCGCACCGGTATCGGCCTGCTGGCGCTCAATCTGAACCTGCCCGTCGTCCCGCTGCGGATCGAGGGATTGTTTGAGTTGAAACAGGCGAGGAAGAAAGTGGCGCGGCCTGGGACAGTGAAAGTCACCCTGGGCGCGCCGGTGAGGTTCCCCCCCGATACTGATCCGGCCGCGATTGCGCGGGTGCTGGAGGAGCGCGTGCGCGCGCTGGGCGCGAAAGAAACGTCCTCGCAAGGACCTACGGAACGTTTCTGATTGACGTCCCCCGCAGCCGGAACGTATAGTGCGCGCAGAAACCCGAATTGCCCTTGTGAGTGGGGCGAGTTTTCTCGACGGGAGCAGCCGAATGAGAGCACAACCTGAACGCCAGAGCGGGTTCTCCTTGATTGAGTTGTTGATTGTGGTGGCGATTATTCTGATTATCGCCGCCATTGCCATTCCCAACCTGATGCGCAGCCGCATGTCGGCCAACGAAGCCGCCGCCGTGCAGAGCCTGCGCAACATCACCAGCGCGCTGGCCACCTACCGAACCACTTTTCCCCAGTGTGGCTATCCCGACAGCTTGAACCGGCTCAAGCCCGGGACTCCCACTACTGACAGCGCCGCCGGCCTGCTTGATTCCATCATGGCCAACGACACCTTCACGAAGAGCGGCTACACCTTCAGCTATGTCTTGACCAACGGGGCTGGCGACTGTTCGGGGACTCCGGGCGAGGACTACGAGGTGGAAGCGAAGCCGAGCTCCTTTCAGCGCACCGGCGTGCGAGGTTTCTTCGTGAACGCTACCTTGGTCATTCGCGCCGATGGCGACGGCGACGCCGAGCCGAACAGCTCGCCTCTCTAGACGACCGGGCAGGAGAGCCAGCCCGGCTTTTCCTCTGCTTGCCGGCTCTGAGTTGTAAGGGAATGCGGCGGCAGGCCTGAAGCCGTGTGCTACGAGCCCGGCTCCGCCACCACCCGGAGGAACTGCCCGCCCACCAGCACGGTGTCTTCTTCGTCGAGCAGGTGGCGCTCGCGGATGCGCACGAAGGTGCCGTTGGTGCTCTTCAGGTCTTCGACCACCGAGCGCGGCCCATGGATGCGGAAGCAGGCGTGGGTGCGGGAGAGGTAGCGGTCGTCGGGGAAGGTGTAGGTCCCTTGCGTGCGTCCCAGGGTGTTTTCTCCGCGTTTCAAGGGGAAGCGCTCTTCCTTTTCCTCGCCGCTGCGGCCCAGGCGAACCAGTTCCGCCAGTGGCTCGCTCGAGTCTTCTTTGGCGGCCTCCTTGGCCTCGCCTTTCTTGCCGATCTCGGTGCCGGGCCCGGTGCTGAGCAGGTGGAAGCGGAACATCTGTCGACCGAGCAGGACGATGTCGTCCTGCGCTAGCGTGTGCGGCTCGCGGATGCGCACGAAGGTGCCGTTGGCGCTGGCCAAGTCTTCGACGTAGAGAGCGCCGCCCAGGTTGGTGAAGACCGCGTGTTCGCGCGACATCAGCGAGTCTTCGGGGAACTCAATCTCGCTCTTCTCCCGCCCCACCACCACGCTCTCGGCGGTGAGGGGGAAATGCTTGCCCAGGGAGCGGTCGGGCAGAACCTCCACTAGAGCAAATTTCTTTTTGACGATGGCCGGGGCCTTGGCCGCCTGGGCTTTGCCCCTGACGGCGGCGGCGATGGCGCGGCGCACCTCGTCGTCCAGCCCCAGGCGCGTGCCGGTGGCCAGCGCGATCTGCTCCCCGGAGAGCTTGGCTGGCGCCGGCGCCTCCACCTTCTCTCCCTCGCGCCACACCACTTCGTAGAGGTCCATTGCCTGCGCCTTGCCCCGCATGGCCACGTTGCCGATGCGCCGGCAAGCGATGTCCTTTTCCTTGTTCACCGCCTCCACCACCGAGGGGGAGATGCCGATGCGGCCGGCTTCGGTCTCGTGTTCGATGCGAGAGCAGACGTTGACTACGTCGCCGAAGACGTCGTTGTCTTTCAGCAGCCCCACGCCCAGGTTCAGCGCCACGCGAATGCGAATCCGCTGCGCCTCGGTGTGGGTCTTGTTCGCCTCCTCGATGGCCCGCTGCATGGCGATGGCGCAGCGCACCGCCTGCACCGGATTCTCGAAGTAGGCCATAACGGCGTCGCCGATGGTCTTGACGATCTTTCCCTGGTGCTGGCCCACCTGCGGCTGCAGGGTGTCGTTGACCTCCTGTAGCATGGCCATCCCCGCCAGGTCGCCGTGTTGGTCGAAGTAGCGCGTGGAGCCGGCCACGTCGGTGAACATGACCGTCACCAGGCGCTGGAAGCGCTCCAGCTCCGCGTCCAGCAGCGCCCGCTGCTTCAGCAGTTCGGCGACGCTCTTCGGCTCCACCATGGTTCGGCTGTTCGCCCCCGGACTTCCGCCTCCCCTGCGGGGAATGCAGACAGTCTATTTTCTCCAAACCGCCGCCGGACGCAAGGAGTTTTCTTCCTCTCGCTGCCAGCTTGACGCCCGCGCCGCCGCCTGCTAGCGTTGCAGGTTGTGTCCAGGCTGGTGCAGGGGGAGAGACTCCGATGAAGAAACACACTTGGGTCGCGACGCTGGGGCTCTGCGGTCTGCTGGCTGCCGTGAATGTCGCGCTCCCGGCGGGAGCGCAGGAGCTGGCCTCGCAAGTGCTCGCTCTCTATCCCCCGCAGACGGGTGAACTGGTGTTCGTTGATCTGCAATCGGCCCGGCGCTCGCCCCACTACGCGCGGCTGAAGGCGCAGGCCCTCCCCGAGCGCTACCACGACTTGGAGAGATGGTCGGCGCAGTTGGGCGTGGACTTCGAGCGCAACGTCGACCGCGTCAGCTGGGCCTTCATCAGCCGCGGCGACGCCGCCAGCTCCGACTTCGTCGGCGTGGCCGAAGGCGCCTTCTACCTGGACGAGATTCAGCGAACCGCCGCCGCTTCCCAGCTCCGCACCCTGGCCTACCGCGGTGCTAGCGTTTACTGGCTGGGCGAGAACGAGGCCGGCCGCGAGTTCATTTTCGCCTTCCCCGACAACGCCCGCCTGGTTTTCGGCTTCCGCGAAGCCGTGCAGGAGATGCTCGACCGCGCCGCCCAGGGCGGCCCCAGCCTGCTCGACAACGCGCAGATGCGCGGGCTCGTGGATCAAGTCAATCGCCGCGCCTCCATCTGGATCGTGCTCGACGGCGAGTTCACCCAGCTCGGCGTCCGTCAGTTCTTGGGCCAGGCGGCTGAGGTGCCCGGCGCTGAAACCCTGGCCCAGCGCGTCCAGACCGCCAGCCTGCGCATGGAGCTCAACCGCGGCCTCGACACCACGCTCGCCGCTCGCTGTGCCAGTGCCACCGACGCCCTCTGGTTCTCCACTTTTCTTGAAGGCGCGCTCTACTTCCAGCGCCAGCGCTTGAATGAGTCCAACCCCGCCCTGGCTCGCATCCTCGGTGACGCCCGTCTGCAGCGCGCGGGCGATGAGATCAGCTTGGCAGTGGCCATCTCCGAAAGCGATATGCCGGCGCTGCTCCAGGCCCGCAGCTTCACTCTCAGCTTCTAACTCGGTCGGCGTTCTTGGGGCCGGAGCCAGCCGCGCCCGTCAGCCTTTTCCCTCTCCTTATCCCGTCTGTATCTCGGTGCATGCTCGATAACCTTCCTTTTTCCAAACACTTGATCTTCGGTGGGAGGGGGGGATTTGGCCATCTCTTTGATTCCGCAGCACTTATTGAGCATGCCGCTTACCGCCTTGCCGCAACCTCCTCATTCCACAGCGGTTGTCGAGCGTGGACAAACACCTGAGCTTGAGCTTTTGCGCGCGGGACTTTCGGTTTTCGCTTTTCGTGTTCCAATCGCCTCAGTTCTTGCAGACACCTCGAGGCCGCTCTTGCCACCTGTACCCGAAGCCACCTCCCCCTGTCTACGGTTCTTGCGGTTGGAGTTTATCCCGAGCGAAGCGCCTCTCATAGTTGCGAGAGGCGCGGAGCCGAGGGGCGGTTTTTGCTCACTCAGCCTTTCAAAGAGCAGGCCCAAAGGAAGGCCGCCGGGCCCGGCTCTGGCTTCTCCCCTGTAGCAGAAGCGCGCACTCAATGTCTACGGTTCTTGCGGTTTCTGCGGTTTTTGCGGACGTTTTTTATCGGGGGTGGCTTTTTGGCGCCAAATGTCCTCTCGGAAAACCACAATTTCCGCACACCGGAAATTGCCCACAGCTTGCCGAAGGGCTCTTCCCGCTTCCCGTGCATGCTTGCTTGTTGCACGCCGTTAAGGAAGGGCCTCCCACTCCTGCATACCCCACGCTCAGCCCAGCGGCCCCTGCCGCTGGGCAGGACTGATGCGCTTGACCGGCAGGACACACATTCGTGTCCATTCGGCTTGCCCCGACCGGAGTCGGAGGGAGCGGAGCCGAGGGAAGCCTTGGCGAACGCGGGGCCCTGCGACCTGGGCCTGCCCGCCGCAGCCTGCTTGCCGCAGGCAAGCCTTGGCGAAGGCGGGACTCTGCGACTCGTGTCCCCCTGGCTAAACAAAAAGCCCCGGCCCTTGCGGGCCGGGGCTCTTGTCTTCACTGAAGGTTACTTCGGCACCGGGATGTGTGCCATCCCCGTTGGGGCCGAACCGGCTGTCACAAAAAAGGAGGTGACGGGAGCAAAACCAAACATATCAATATACACATCCACGGTGTCAGTCCCCGAGCCGGCCACAAACACCAACGGAGGTGTGATTCCAAACAAAGGATCCACCGGGGGAATAGTGATTCCGAATGAGCCGAACGCGGTGAAATTGGGGAAGGCAGTGATCGGGGCCACGGCCAAGTTGTCCACCTGGATGACCCCCGAAACTCCGGGTAAGGTCACCCACACGCGGCTGTTTACCCCGAAGAATTCCACCGACGACATCGCTACGCTATCCGGGGCACCGCCCGGCGGCGCGCAGCAGATCACGTCAATTGGAGGCACTACGGCTGCCAGGATGTCTGTGCTCACGTCAATGACCTCGATTTCCCCTGCCCCGGAAAACGAGGTGTCTTTGGCAATGTAGGCTCGCAGCGTGCCATCGACCGTCACACCGATGCCGCGCGGCGACGAGCTGGTGAATGAAGGCAACGGGAAGGGGTTCACCACCCCGCCCCCGGCTGGCACCAGCACCGGCGGCGTGGCCGTGTTGTCGATAATCGCCACCCCGTTGAGCCCGTTCAGGGTGACGTAAACCCGCTGCCCGTCGGGCCGCGCCGCCACGCTGTCCGGCGCATCCCCGGCCCCGAAGTCGATCTTGGCCAGCACGGCGTTAGTGGCCGTGTTGATGACCACCACGCGGTCGTTGAGCGAGCAGGCAATGTAGGCCCGTGCCCCGTCCGGAGTGATAGCCACGCCCAGCGGGCCGCCGCACTGGTCGGGCCCCGCAGACAGGTTAATCGTCGTCACCGACGCCAGGGTGATGGTGTCGATGACTTCGATCGAAGCCGCCCCGCTCAGCGTAACGTAGGCGAAGCGCCCATTGGGCGTCACCGCCACACTGTCCGGGGCGTCGCCCACCGCCAGCGTGATGGAAGTTTTCAGGAGGAAGTTGACCGTGTCGATTACTTCCACCGTGTCCGCGCCACCGGCTCCGGCGCCGCCCGGTCCGGCGAGGAACGCCCACGTGCCCATGATGTTGACCCGGTAATCATTCCCCCCCGTCACCGCGTTCGCTGGCGGCTGATCGAACCCGGCCAGGGTGGTGGCATTGGCCGTGTCGTGGACGCACACTTCGAAAGTGAAGTCCGTCACCGCCAAGCTCGCGCTGTTGGGCACGCCCGACACCAGCCCGCTCGCCGCCCCTACGCTTAACCCTAGCGGCAGCGTGCCCCCTACGGCTGGGCAGGGCGCACCCACGGCACCGGGTGCCACCCAGACGTTCCCGCCCAGGCCGCCCGTCGCCGCGAGTGTCACCCCCGGCCCAGGCGGGTTGTAGGTGAAGAACAGCAGCCCGTTGGGAAAGGCCGCCTGCGTGGTGGTAATCGCTAGTACGTCGTTGACCACCAGGCTCAGCGCCAGCGACACCGGCGCCGCTGCTGCCGGCGTGGTGTCGTTGGCGGTGTCAGTGACGGTGGCGTTGAAGTTGTACGTCCCGACCGCAGCCGTGATGGGGTTGGCCCCGCTGGTGCAGGTCATCACTGTCGCCGGGCTATTCGTGGCACAGGCCACGGCCTGGGGTACCCCGGGCAAAGCGGCGGTCGCCCTCGAGGCGATGGGGGTGAAGGTGTAGCTGCCCGTTGCCGGGGCGGGGATGCCACCGGCGGCCGTGTAGGTCAGTGGCGTCTTGCCGTCGCCGACGTTGCCGTAGGTCCGCCCAACCACGCCTGGGGGCGGCGGGTTCACCGCCGCATTCAGCGTCAGCGGCGCCCGCACGTTGATGGTGTGGCTCGCATGGCCTTGGTTGTCGATCGTCACCGTCTGCGGTGTCACGCCGCCGCTGCCCGCGTCGGTGACGCTCACGGCCAGGTTGCTGGTGGCTCCGGTCACCCACGCCCCGCCGCTGTCGCAGCGGAAGAACTCCCTGTTGGCACCTTGCTGTCTGCAAGCAATCGGGGCTGGCGCCCCGGTCGCGGGCGGCCAGGTGTAGGGCGGGATGCCGCCGGTGACGCTGAAGAGCAGGTCGCGCCGCGGGGCGCCATAGGTGCGCCCGAAGACGGCATCGGGCGCCACTCCGCCCGAGGTGGCGTCATTGAACGTCCCCCCGGGCGCGTGCGTTACCAATGTCAGCACCATCGGCGCGTTCACCGTCAGGGAAATGTTCAATTGCTGCCGGCTGCGGGCCGGCACCACGTTTAGACCCGCCTGCTGGATGGGCCTATCGGTCACGGTCAGGGTGATGTTGCTGACCGTCCCGGTGGCGGTCGGCGTGCCTTGGATTCGGATGGTGCAGCCGTTGGGCAAGAGCGTCGGGGGAGCCTGAGCCAGGCCGGCGGGCAGGTTGCCCACCACGCAGGCAGCGATGGCGCCGTTGCCATTCTCGGCTACCTGCCCCACCTCGGAGGGGCCGGCCACGGTATTGGTCGTCACGGTAAGTGTGAAGTCGTACAGGCTGTTCTGGACCCCCGTGGGCAGGCTGGTCCCGCTCACCAGGTTGGTGGCGGTGATGCTGAAGTCGTTCCGGATGGTGAGGTTGAACGGGATACTCCGCGTAACCGCGGGCACCACTGTCACCGCTCCCTGGGGGATAAGGCTGTCGGTCAAGTCCATAGACAGCGCGCGCGTGCTCGCTGCCGTCGTGACGCCCGCGCTGGTGATGGTGATCGAGCCGCTCAGGTCGCCGGGGTCGAGCGTGCACACGAAGTTGAAATCAGCCGGCAGACCGTTGATGCTGCAACCGCCTGCCAGCGGGCCGTTGCCCGCCTCACCGGTGTTGACGTCGTTGGGAATGTCGTCGCCGTTGTCCTGCAGGTTGGTGGCGAAGGTGAAGGTCTTGTTGTAGCTGCGGCCCACCACCGCATCGACCACGTTCAGCGGGCTGGGCGAAGTGACGCTGAACTCAGGCCGCACCGTCAGCGTGAGGGCGAAGGGCGTGCCGGTGGTGCTGTTGGTCACCGCACCGCCGGCCACCACTACCTCCCCGTCCTGGAGGATGGCGCTGTCGGTGATGCTGATGGTGAGGTTGAAGGGGCCGCCGGCCGCCAGCACCCCTGTGCTGGTCAGGGTAACGTCATACGCGATGCCGCTGGCGTCGCGGTTGCAGGTAAAGCCCATGTTGGCCGGAAGGCCAGTGACGGTACAAGTGGCGGCCCCGGGCCCGTTGCCCCGCTCCCCCGACCCAATCTCGTCCGGGTCCGGGTTGTTGCTCAGGTTGGTCGGCACTTTGAAGCTGTTGTTGTAGCTACGCCCGGCCACCGCATCCACCACTTGGAAGGCGGTCATCCCGAAGGCGGGGCGGATAGTCAGGTTGTATGATTGCGTTACGGTCTGAGAGACCAGGCTGCTGTCACGAATCTCCAGAGTAAAGGTGAAGTTCCCCGTTGCGGTCGGGGTCCCGATCAGGACGCAGGAGTCGTCGTCGCTGGGGTCGCCCGGGGTTGCGGAACTGCCCGGCCGGGCTTGGACGCCGGGCGGGAGCGCCCCGCCGGTTATGGCGCAGGAAGTAATCGGCAGGGTAGCGCCGCCGGTGCGGATTCGGTTCAAGTAGCCGCGATTGACGACGCCGTCAACCACGACCCGCGTCTCCAGCACCAGGTTGCCGCCGCTGACGGCCGGCAGGTTGCCCGGCAAGAACGATGAACCAGCCGCGCAGCCGATCAACCCCATCCCCAGGAGTAGAGAAACCGCCAGAGCCACCCAGGGGCGACGGGCGCGTTCAGTCGCCGTTGCCCTCCGGGGATTCCGTCGCAGAAGTGTACGCGGTGCGCGCATCGTCGGCTCCTTGTCTGCCCCCCACTCCCGGCCAACGCGGTCCTTACCCGTTCCCCCACAGGCCAGCGCGTCTCAGGGACTCCGCCTCCGGCAGAGAGTTCTCCGTCTGTCAAGACCAGGGAAAAAGCGAATCAGCGGGCGCAGGTTACTATGGCGATTTTACCGAAGTCAAGCGGAACCTCGATTTGGCGCCTTTCTCCGCCCTCCGCGACGGGCTTGCCCGCGGCGGGCCGCCTACCTAAGGCCGAAAAGGAAGGAATTCCTTGACAGTAAATTCGCAATTCTGCTAAGTAGCTCGCAGCAGCGGGAGAGGTATCGTCTCGCAGACGAGCAAGAGAGGTGAGTCTTTCTTTTCCCGGGTGGGGTCGCGGAATCTGCATTCTTCCGAGGAAGCAGGAGGCAACATCATGAATCGGCGGCTGTGGCGCATCGGCGTGCTCGGATTGCTTCTCGGTGTGGCGGCGAGTCCTCCTCTCTGGTCCCAGACCATCAGCGGCATTATCGCCGGCACGGTCGTGGACCCGCAGGGCGCGGTCTTACCCGCCGTCAGCATCACCGTCACCAACCCGGCCACGGGCCGCACTTATGTGGCCAGCACCAACGACGCGGGCTACTACCGCATCCCGGAGATCGCCCCAGGGGTCTTCGAGGTCACGGCCGAGCTGGGCGGCTTCCAGTCGGAGAAGCACACGAACGTGCGCGTGAATGTGAACCGCGTCACGGTGGAGGACTTCACCCTCCAGATTCCACCCCAGGTCGAGGTGGTGGAAGTTACCTCCCAGGCTCCCATGACCGATACCACCGGTGCCACCCTCAGCACCTACTTTCCCGAGCGCCAACTGACCGACCTCCCCATCCTCACTCGCGACATCAACAACCTGGCCCTGCTGGCCCCCGGCGTTGCCAGTGTCCGCACCTTCAGCTTTGCCAGCACGCTGGTGCCCTTCGCCGTCAACGGCTCCCGCGGCCGCGAGAACAACTTCATCATTGACAGCGTCGACAACAACGAGCCCCTCTTCGGGGGCGCCGCCGCCCAGTTCACCAACACCGATATCTTCGCCGAGTACACCATCCTCACCCACTCCATGAAAGCCGAGTTCGGGCGCAACAGCGGCGGCACCGTCAATGTCATCACCAAGAGCGGCTCCAACTTCCACCACGGCTCCCTCTTCTGGTTTGGGCAGCACGACGAATTCAATGCCCGCTCCCGCGTGGAGAAAGAGGCCTTCCTCGGCGACCCCTCCACCTTCTACGAGAATGTCCTCGGTTTCACCCTGGGGGGCCCGCTGAAGAAGGACCGCGCCTTCTACATGATCTCCTACCAGTGGGACCGCAGCCGCACCAACCTTTCCAACGCCTACCCCGTCGTCGCCACCCTCCCCACTACCAACGGCCTGGCCACTCTGGCCACCTTCCCCCAGTCGGCCGCCATCCAGGCGATGTTGGCCTCGCCCACCATCGCCAATATTCCCGGCACGCCGGCCACCTGCTTCAATGCCGTGCCCGCTGAGGACCCTAACGGCTCCACCACCAACCCTTGTTTCCCGCCTATTACCGAGTTCATTACCGGGGTGGAGTTCGGTACCTTCCAGGTTCCCAACGCCAACCTCTTTGACGTCCGCGACCACCAGGCTTCCGGCCGCTTCGACGTCCGCATGAGCAACACCGACGACCTTTACATCCGCTACCTCTTTGACGACTTGAAGACCCCGCGTGCCGTCCTGGCCCCGGCGGGCGAAACCGCGTTCGGCGACCTGGGCCTGATGCCGGAATATCGCTACCTCCTCCTCCAGCGCACCCAGAGCGCGCTCATCAACGAGCGGCACTACTTTGTCAACGCCCTGAACGAGTTCCGCTTCTCCTTTACCCGCATCGCCCAGCAGATCGGGCCCTTTGGCGTGCCCGACTCCATCCGCGAAGGCCGGGCCGCTGCCACTGTTATTGACAACTTCGGCGGCTTCGGCGCTTTCTCCGGCCTCTTCCCCGCTGCCGGGGTTCGCTTCACCTTGGGGCGCGACACCCGGCCCTCCGATACCGCCAGCAACATCTTCGGGGCCCAGGACAACTTTTCCTTCAACCGCGGTCGGCACAGTTTCAAGCTCGGCTTTAACCTCGTCCGCACCGACAGCGATATTCGTAATATTCCCTCCGACCTCGGCCAGTACTTCTACGGGGAGGCCTCAGCCCTCGCCTTCCCCGGCTTTGGCTTTTTCACCATCGAGGATCTCTGGGCACCGAATACGCCCTCCTTCTCCCTGGCGGTCATCCAGCGCATCCCCAATGTTCTCACCGACTCGAGCGGCAACATCATCGGCCAGGGCCCGGAAAGCTTGGGCCTGCAGGCTTGGGACCATTTCTACTTCTTCCAGGACGACTTTCGCGTCAGCTCCAACTTCACTCTCAGCTATGGGATCCGCTACGAGAACTTCGGCCAGCCTATCAACCGCATTCGGAAGCTCAACCCCGCTGGCCCTAGCGTAGAGAAGGACAACAACAACTTCGCCCCGCGCATTGGCTTTGCCTGGTCGCCCTGGTCCGGTGGCGTGCTGCGCGGCGGCTACGGCATCATGTACAACCCCATGCCGCTCAATATTCCCTTGCTCATCTGGCAGAGCGGCCCCATCTCGCCTTTCTTCCAGACCGACAGCGTCGGTTTCTTGTCGTTCTGGCAGCCCAGTGGCTTCTTCCCCGAGCAACCGCTGACGATCAACGACGTCAACGTCCTGGTCGCCGACTGCAGCAATTATTTCTTCCGCTCCCAGACCCCGACCAACTCCAACCCCAACATGGACCCCGTACCCTTCCCCACCGCGGGGACGCCCCTGATCAATTGCTCCAATCAGGACACCGTCGACCCGAAACTGGTGAATCCCTACGTCCAGCACTTCTCTTTCTCCTGGCAGCAGGAGCTGGGCGCCAACGCTCTCCTGGAAATCGGCTGGGTACACACCAAGGGCACCAAGCTCTTCCAGCGCGTGGATGAAAACCCGTACTGTTTCGAAGGGGATGACGACTGCCTCCAGGGGGGAAGGGGCGGGTCTGCTGAATTTTGCACCGCCGATCCCACTAACTTCTTCTGCCAGTTCCCGCGGCTCAGCTTCCGCACCGATGGCAGCCGGGGGGCCGTCACCCGCGTCACCAACAGCGGTCGCTCCACCTACCACGCCCTGCAAGTCAGCTTGACCAAGCGCACCAGCCGCACCCGCGTGGGCGACTTCTCCATGACTGCGGCTTACACTTGGAGCCACTTGATCGACTCGGCCAGCGAGATTTTCGGCCCCGGCGTACGTTTCATCCAGCCCAACCCCATCGACGCCCTCTTCAACGCTCTCTTCGGTTTCGAAGCCGTCGAGGCCATCACCCCGCTGGCCCAGAACCACGCCAACCTGGCCGCCGACAAGGGGAACTCCGCCTTTGACCGCCGCCATCGCCTCGCCCTCAGTTACCTCTGGGAGATCGCCCCCAAGAAGGGCTTCTGGGCCGGCGGGTGGCAGTTCAGCGGCATCGTCAGCCTGCAATCCGGCCAGTTCTTCACCCCCTTGAACGGCTTCGGCGCCTGCACGGATTACAACGGCGACGGACGCTTTGCCGGCGATCGGCCCAGCGTCGGCAACCCCAACGCCCCCGACGGCAGCATCGCCCTGCTGGCCGATGTCGGCTGCCTCAATCCTACCCTGGGCTATGTGGACGCCAGCGGCGATCCCATTGACCCGGCCACCGCCCGCTTCGTGCAGGTGCCCATCGGCGTGCTCCCCAGCGGATCGGATTGCCCTGTTACTGTTCCAGATTGCGACAAGTTCTCGGACGGCACGACCACCTTCACTGCCGGCGACGCCGGCCGCAACATCCTGGAGGGCCCGGGCCTCGTTAATTTTGACTTTGCCTTCTACAAGAACTTCCGCTGGGGGGAGGGCCGTATGCTCCAGTTCCGCTGGGAAATCTACGACCTCTTCAACCATCCCAATCTGGGCAATCCGATCGGCAACGTCTTTGCCGCCGATGCCCAGCCCAGCCCGGCCTTTGCCTTCTTGCCCTCCACCACCCCGGCCCGGGTGACCGGCGTGATCCCGGAGAACCTGATCAGCGCCACCGACCGCGTCACCCTGGAAAGCACCTTCCTCAGCCGCCGTTTCATGAACACCAGCGCCCGCCGCATGCAGTTCGGCGTTAAGATCATTTTCTAGCTTTTTAGCGTTTTCGCTGCCCCGCGCCCGACGGGCTGACACCCGTCG